>CALAQT010000056.1 GCA_937888775.1 uncultured Actinomycetes bacterium
CTCGGCGCGCAGTCCGTCGTCCAGCGCCTGAACGCGGTCGTGCCCGGCCGCTGGCACCAGCAGTTCCAGCCCGTGCCGGCCGAGCTCGTCCCCGCGGGCACGAGACGGATCTACCTCGCCTGCCGGCTGATCGTCACGCTCCCCGTCGAGGCCGGCGGCCCGGACGTCGAGGCGGTCTACGAAGACCTCGGCGAGATGGACGCCGGCTCATTCGCCGGGCTGAAGGCGCTGTACTCCGACGCACGCAAGCGCGCCGGGGTCGCGGCCGGGATCGGCGCGTATCTGTACACGGCGCTCGAGGCGGTCGTGCTGCCGATCGGCCCGAACGCCAAGCAGGTACAGGCGATCCGCCGCCAGGGCAAGAGCGACCTGCTCGTACTCTCGCCCGACACCGAGCAGTGGCTGCGCCACGGCTACCAGACGCGGATGAGCACCGAAGCCGTCCAGCGTGACCTCGGCCCGATGCTCGCGCACGGCGAGCCCGAGACGGGCATCGGCCAGGGCGAGGTCGCCGATCAGGCCGCCCAACCCGCGAGCGAGCCGGCCGCCGCCGAGGCGCCGGGCCTGGCCGGCAACGGCAACGGCGAGGTCGTCACCGTCGACTTCGGTGACCTCGGACCGGCGGCCGCGTGATGAGCGCGACAGAAACGACGGTGGCGCGCACGGGGCAGCCCGCCGCCGCACCGCCGAGCGCGGCGCAGCTCGCGGCGCGGATCCAGGTGCCACGGCGGCTTCCGCCACGCTACGACGGACAGCCCCTTCAGCACCTATCGCACTCGAGCTACAGCCGCTTCGTCCTTTGCCCGGAGGACTGGCGCCGGCGCTACGTCCTCGGGGAGAAGACCGCGCCGAGCGGGCCGATGTTCCTCGGACGCCAGGTCGACGACGCGATCACGCTCTACTACCGGCACATCCTCGACCACGGCGAGCGCCTCTCCGTCGACCAGCTCAAGGACGCGTTCTGGGACGGGTGGAAAGCTGCCGCCGAGGCCGAGCGCGAGCAACTCGGGATCGCCTGGGAGACCGACCTGCGCGAGGACAGGGCATTCAAGCTCGGCCTCGACGCGGTCGAGCTCACCTTCAGCCAGCTGATCCCGCACCTCGGCGAGCCCGTAGCAGTCCAGCGCAAGGTGGAATACACCCTCGCGCCCGGGCTCGAGTGGAGCGTCGTGTGCTACCTCGACCTCGAGACCCGGCGGCCCGACGCCGGCGCGCTGCTCCCGGCTGTGGTCGATTACAAGGTCAAGACCACGCCGCTGAGCCAACACAAGGCCGACCACGACTTCCAGCCAGCCGTCTACCTCGCCGGGCGCTGGCTGGAAGGCGATCCCGCCGCGCAGTTCTGCTTCGCCCAGATCGCCAAGCCCGGCCCGCGCCGCAAACAGATCGGCGCCTCGATCGTGACCACGAGCAGATCGACGGGACAGCTGCGCGGCGCGCTCGTCCGGATCGCGCAAGTCGCTTCCCAGATCGTCGCGAACTACGAGCGGTTTGGTCCCGACGAGCCCTGGGGATTTGCCGACCCGGGCGGCTGGAAGTGCAGCGAGCGCTACTGCGAGGCGTGGGCCACGTGCCCTGGTGGGCGGGGGCTGTAGCGCGCCTGCGGGCATCGTGTTGCCGCTCGGGCCGGTTTCCCATTTGACACGTAGTTGGACCCCGTAGTGTCCGATGTGAGATGTAGTTGGACCCCGCCCGTGGTCATGGGAGGTGCATCTCAGCTGACCCGGCCCGCTGGCTCTGAGGGTCGGCCGACCGTGCCAGGCGGGACGGGGTCGGCGATTGCGTGGGCACGGAAGGTCTGATCGAGCTCACGCTCACGGGTGACCACGATCGCGTTGGCGATGAGGCGTCGAGCCCCCACACGGCGAGCGAAAACGAGCCGGTGAAGAGCACAGCGGTGATCTGCGGTCCGCTCTTGCCCCTCGCGTGCGCGATGAGAGCCGCCGCCGAAGCGCCCGCGAGCGCAGCCTGCCAACGCGGATTCCTGATGGCGCTGAGGTCAACTCGACCGTGTTGCACGCGCGAATCATCCTCAGCTCGCCCGAAGCGGCCAGTGCTCACGGCTGCCGGCTAACCGCAATGCCGCGTGGCAGCTCATCTTCGCATCTTCGTCCCAGCACGGAATCGCAGCGTCCGCACTCCGGGAATCCCGAGCTCCCACCCCAGCGCAAATGGCTCGCGCGTCGAGCCTGACAGCCGCGACTGACCGTCCGGCACCCGAAAGTACGGCTGCCCTATCGATCGTCGCCGGCAAGCAGTCGGGCGAGGTTCTCGCGTGTGGTGACCGTGTCCGGCGAATCTGGGCCGAGCACCCTTGTCTGGTCCTCGAGTAGTCGCTCGAAGATCTTGATCGCTGACTTCACTTGTCCGCCTCGTCTGAGGCAGTTGGCGAGATTGCCACGTGCGATGAGCGTGTCCGGTGCGTCGGCGCCGAGCAGCCTCGTCTCGTCCCCGACCAACAGCTCGAACTGGTCTATTGCCGCCTCGAGCTGCCCATCCTCCCCCATCAAATAGGCGAGGTTGTTACGGGTTCTGAGCGTGTCGGGCGCATCCGCACCGAGTACCCTGATCCAGTCCTCGCGCACGTGATCGAGCTGTTCGATCGCCGTCTTCACGTCTCCGACCGCGCCGAGGCAATTCGCGAGATTGTCGCGGGAGGTGAGCGTGCCCGGTGCGTCGGCACCGAGCACACGCGTGTAGTCCTCAATCAGTTCTTGCGACTGTTCGATCGCTGTCTTGACCTGCCCGCCCTCGCCCAACCAATAGGCGAGGTTGAGTCGGGTGGCGAGAGTGTCCCGCGCGTCACGGCCGAGCACCGTTGTCTGCTCCTTGAGCAGCTGCTCGAGCTGCTCAATCGCCGTGTTCACCTCTCCATCCTTGCCGAGACAGTTAGCGAGGTCGTTCCTCGCGATAAGGGTCTCCGGTGCTTGCGCGCCGAGAACTCTTGTTCGTTCCTCGAGCAGCTGCGCGAGTTGTTCGATCTCGGCCTTCACCTGACCATGCGGTCCGCGCCAATACGCTAGCTGGCGGCGAGTCGCAACGGTGGCTCGGGCATCGGCACCGAGGACCCGCGTCTGGTCCTCGAGCAACCGCTCGAGTTGTTCGATGCTGGTCTGCACCTGTCCATCTCTGCCCAGCCAGCTCGCGAGCCCGCTGCGGGTGACGAGCGTCGTCGGCGCATCGACGCCGAGCACTCTTGTCCTGTCCTTGAGCAGCAGCTGGAGCTGCTCAATCGCGGTCTTCACTTGCCCGCTGGCGCCGATCCAATAGGCAAGGTTGGAGCGGGTCATGAGCGTGTAGGGGGAGTCAGCACCCAGAACCCGCGTGTCGTCCTCGAGCAACCGGTGAAGCTGTTCGATTGCCACCTTGACCTGCCCGGCCTCTCCTAGCCGAGAAGCCAGGCTGTAGCGGGTGCCGAGCGTGGCCGGGGCATCGGCTCCGAGCACGCGCGTGTAATCCTCCAGCACCTGCTGGGTCATCTGAGTTGCCTCTTCGATCCGTCCGTCTTCGCTGAGGAGAATCGATAGGTTGGCTCGAGTTCTCAGTGTGTCGGGCGCGAGCATGCCAAGCACCCTGATCTGGTCCTCGAGCAGCCCCTCAAGTTGCTCGATCGCGGCCCTTGCCTGTCCTGCCTGACCTAGCAGGACGGCGAGGTTGTTGCGCGCGGTCAATGTGTCCGGTGCGTCGGGGCCGAGCACCCTCGTGCGGTCTTCGAGCAGCTGTTGGAACTGCTCGATCGCTGTTGTGACCTGCCCGTCCTCAGCAAGCCACCTGGCGAGGTTGTTGCGGGTGGTCAGCGTGCTCGGTGCGTCGGCGCCGAGCACGTTTGTCTGGTCCTCGAAAAGCTCCTGGAATTGCTGGATCGCCTCGTCGACCTTCCCGCTCTCCCCCAAGCAGGACGCGCGGATCTCGCGGAGCTCGGCTGCCTGGCCGGCACCGAGCGCGTCGGGGTGCGCGAGCGCGCAGGTGCAGATCTCGATCGCGATCGAGAGCTCCGCCGTGCCCTTGAGCTGCCGCAACGAGCTGCAGATCCGCGCGGCGGCACAGGCCGAGTGCTCATCCCACGCCGTGTGACCTTCAGCGGCGAGCGCGACCAGTAAACGGTCCCGGTTCGTCGCCCGCTCCCGCCGGGAGCCTTCCTCCACACCAGGCAACTCTTCGAGGCTGGCCGCCTCAGCAGCCGCTCGGTGAAGTTCCTGCTGTTCGTCCGGGAGATACTCATCGGCGATCGCATCCGCCGCGATCTGGTGTTGAACAGGGTCATGAAAACGCTGCAACCACTCATCCACGGTGCGCACCCACGCATAGGCCTCGTCCGCATCTTGAATGTGATCGACGATCTCGGGTAGATCCTCCGCAAGCCACGCAACGCGCTCAACGACCGCGCCCAGCAGCTCCGGATCCCATCGCAAATCACTGAGCCCCAGCCGGGCGCTGATTGTGCCGGGCGCGAGCTGCCCCGCGATCACGAGCGTTCGACGAACCGGTTCAGGTAGCTCCTCCCACAACTGGCGAAACAGGTCATCAACCTCCCGCGGGAGCTGCTCGAGCACCTCGTCGGGGATCGTGCCGAGCGCCGCGGCGCGTTGAACGTTCCGCGTTTGGCAAACGAGCTGCAGCGCGAACGGGTTCGGATAGCGCTCGGCCAGGCCCCCACGGCCACGATCATCGGCGCCAGGAAGGACAGCGTCGATGATCGCGCCAAGATCTTGCGGCGACAGATCCGGAACCTCCAGCTCGCACAGCACTCGACGTTGACGATCGGGAACAACGCGCTCAAGCAGCTTGTGGACAGGACGATGAGGCTGATCAAGCACCCCGCGCCAGCAGGTCGTAACGACCAGCACCGGGGCGGACTTTGCGGCGAGCACCCGCGCCAGCAACTCGATCAGCATCTCGTCAGCCTCATGCACGTCCTCGATGACGATCACAAGCGGGATCCCGACAGACGCGAACCGCTCAAGCGCCGGCGCGACCTCCCCGACAATGTCTGACGCCCCCTCACCCCCACCACCCGGGTCACGATCACGCCGGTGATGCTGAAGCCCCCACCTCCCCAACAGCACCAGCACGCCAAGACCAGGGACCGCAAGACTGGCAGCCGACGCAGCCGCCGAGAGCCCCTCGCCGATCGCCGCCTCGGCAAGCTCCCCCTTGCGCTCACCATAGGCGTGCTTGAACCGCCTCGAACGCGGAGCCAACTCACGAAACCTCGCCTCCAGAGGCCCCCGCCGCTCCTCGAAACGCTCCAGATCGTGAACGAGCGCGTTCAGCGGGGCACCATGGCGTGACGAACACGAGATCCCCCACCAAAACCAAGCCGGCGAAGCCCCCGCCGGCGCCGGCGACAACGGCGGGTGAACCTGCTTGCGCTGAACCTTCACCTGCTCCTGCTCAGCAGTCAAGATCGCCGACGGCCAATACGCCGGCTCGGGCTGGGACGCGGCCAGCCGCGCATAAAACTCCTGCACCACCCTCGTCTTGCCCCACCCCGTGTTCGCCTCCAACGACCACCACGACGGCGTCTTGCTCTCACACACCCGCTCAAACCCGGCGACGAGCTCATCCACCAACCCGACATGACCAGCCCCAACAAAAGGAACGCGCACAACCCCTCCACAACCAGCAACACATCACTCAACAGCAGGCAAGGCTTCAGCCTACTGGCCGGCCCGAAACGACACGACGCCACGGCCGCATCGGTCGCGTCGACCCCAGCGTTGAGCGACTTCGCTTCAAATGTGCGGAAGTGTCCGACCTTCTGTGTAGGCAATGTCGGCCGCAATCGCCCTTCTGGCCCTCGGGCACCGACGTCGCCCGCCTTCGGGTCGCGACCACGACCCGTCGACGAAGCGGCGAGGAGTGGATCGAGAAGACCAACTACTTCACCGTCGAGGTCTACGGCGCCCAGGCGCGCAACTGCGCGCAGTACCTGCGCAAGGGCTCGCGCGTGTTCGTCGACGCGGAGCTCGACTGGCGTGAGTGGACCGATTCGGACGACAAGAAGCGCGAGGCGGTCACGTTCAAGGCCCGCCAGGTCCTGTTCGAGGGCGGGCGACCCGCGCTGGACCCAGCCGCCGACGGCAGCGACCAGCAGAACGGCGCGGGCTCGGAGTCGGCGACGCCGGCCGACGACAAGCCGGCGAGCGTCTCGACGCCAGGGGCGGAGGCGTCGGCGAGCGCCGACGATCTGCCGTTCTGATCCCCGTGGGCGCGGCTCAAGACCGATTGACTGCCAATTACATGCTCAGATTTCGCTCGCTTTCATCTACAATCAGGGGCATGTCCCTCGCCTATGCCGATGAGGCGATCCATTTGCGCGAGGTCACGGCGCTCAGCGACCGGGACATCGCACGCGCCACCGGCTCGGGTGTCAGCACGGTGTCTGCGTGGCTTCGGCGAGAGCGGGCTCCGCGTGGGCGCCGCGCCGAGCGGCTCGTCGAGCTGTCGGCGATCGCCGATCGCCTCGCGGCGGTCCTCGGCCCGGAACGGGTGCCGGTGTGGCTGAACAAGCCGGTGCCGGCGCTGGGTCATCGCAAGCCGTTGGACGTGATCGCCGACGGTGGCTACGAGCAGGTCTCGCGCGCGGTGGCCGAGCTCGAATCGCCGACCTTCGGCTAGCGCCGTGCACGCACATGTGTCGGCGGTTCCCGTAGCCGGGGTGTGGTGCCGGCACGTTCCGGCGGATGCGCAGGCGATGCCGGGGCACCCCGAGCCGAACGGGCGCTGGCAGCGCGGCGAGCGGCTCGCCGGGCTTTATCTCGCGGAGGACCCGGACACCGTGTGGGCTGAGTGGTATCGCGCGCTGGCAGAGCTCGGTCTACCGCCGGATACCCGCCTACCCCGCGACCTGTGGCGGTTCTCGGTGAACCTGAAGCGGGCCGCGGACGTTTCCCGGCGTGCGGCGCTGCGGGCGCTCGGCCTGCCAGATCCGCGACCTGATCGTGCGCAATGGCCGGCGTTTCAGGACGCCGGCGCCCAGCTGGCCAGCGACGGTTTCCAGGGCGTGCTGTTTCGCTCCAGTGCGCGCCCCGCGGGTCTGTGCCTGTGCGTGTTTGCGTCCGCGGGTGGCTCCCCCGGCGTAGTCCCGGCGGGTAGCCCAGTGCGGATCATCGCCGCGCCCGTGCCGCCGCGCGGGATGCGCACCTGAGCGCACTCACCCGGGTGCAGCCGCTCGCGGATTGCGCGAGCGCCAACTCGCCACGGACGCGTGCGAGCTGCCCAGATCAGAACGCTGGGCGCGGAAAGCCCGATCGCGCTGATCAACGAATCGAATCCAACTTGGAGGAAACAATGTCTCATGGCATCACCAGCAGCGACAGCATGTACAGCGTCCGTGAACTTCCGTGGCACGGATTGGGAGCGGTGCTGGACGAGTACCCGGCCTCGATCGACGAGGCGCTCCAGAAGGCCGGACTGGGGTGGAGGGTCACCCACGGCGACGTCTTGGTCGTAAAGCGCGCGGACTGGACGGATGACTTCGGAATCGAGCATCCGGCCGAGTTGATCCCAGCCCGGGGTTTCAAGGCGAACCTTCGCGAGGACACCGGCGAGGTGCTCGGCATCGTCTCCGACGAATACGAGGTGGTCGACAACATCGACGCGTTCCGATTCCTGGACGCACTGATCGGCTCCGAGATGCGCTTCGAGACCGCCGGTAGCCTCTGGGGCGGCCGGCGCGTGTGGGTGCTCGCCCGGCTGCCCGAGTACGTGGAGCTCGGCGGCGACCTGTCGGCGACCTACATCTACGTGGCCAACAGCCACGACGGGTCGATGGCCGTGACCGCCGCGGTCACGCCGATCCGGATCGTCTGCGCGAACACACTGGGCGCGGCGCTACGGCAGGCCGAATACGGACTCAGCGCGCAGCGGACCTTCCGCTTCCGGCACGCCGGCAATCTGCAGGCGAAGTTCGTCGAGGCCAGGAAGGTGCTCGGGATGACGATCGACTACCAGAAGCAGTTCAAGCAGCTCGCCGACAGGCTGGCGCTCGAGCCGATCAGCGAGCACACGCTGGAGCGCAGCGTGCTGCGGCACATATGGGTGATCGACGAGGACATGGGCAAGCTCGCGCGCGCCAATCGCGAGCGGGCGATCGAGAGCGTTGTGGCGATCTTCCGCGGCAGGGGAAGTGCCGGCGATACCAGCGGCAATAGCCCTGGCACCAAGTGGGTCGCGTTCAACGCGATCGCTGAGCACCTCGACTACGGGCGGCGCTACACCGCGCGGACCAACCAGGTCCAGCGCTCGTTCGAGGACACGTCGCTCAAGCAGCGAGCGCTCGAACTCATACGTACGGCTTGAGCGAAGCGCTGACCCGAAGCGCATGAGGTCCGGGGGGATCCGAGCACGGGTCGGATCCCCCGGCCTCGCGTTGGCGTCCGGCTGATCGACCCGAGCGCCAGCGAGGGCTGAGCAGCCCGTCGGCGACACCGGCCGCCACGAGCCGCGCCAGCTCGACGCAATCGTCGACGCCGAGCTCGAACACGCGCTCGCCGATCCCGACCCGCTCCGAGGCATAGCCCAGCTCACCGCCCGCTGGGCAGCCGCCTTCGTGCTCGATCCCGCCGCCGTGACCCGCACCAAAGCGCTCGGCACAGAGCGGATCGCGCGCAAGCTCCGCGACGCGCTCCCCGGCGGCGACTGAGGCAGGCTGTTTCGCGGAGACCTTGAAACGAGGGATTGGGCCCTCCAGAGAGGAACTCCACGTTCATGCCCCGAGCTAAGAAGTATCCCGATGAGTTGATGGACCGCGGTGTCCGGCTGGTGTTTGAGTCTGGTCGTCCGGTCGCGGCGATCGCGCGTGATCTTGGTGTTGGTCACGAGGCGCTGCGTAAGCGCGTGCGCCGTGCCGAGGCCGACAGCGGTGCCCGCCCGGATCTTCCCAGCACCCAGGAGCGTGAGGAGATCCGCCGGCTGCGCACCGAGAACTACCAGCTGCGGCGAGCCAACGAGATCCTCAAGTCAGCCTCGGTGTTTTTTGGGCGCTACTGCTCCTTCCGTGGGTGAGGTGAGGGACGTGGCGGGGTAGCTTCGCC
>CALAQT010000057.1 GCA_937888775.1 uncultured Actinomycetes bacterium
GCTGGTTGCCCCGCGGGCCGATCAGCCGGTGCAGTCGGCGTCGCTCTCGGTCTCTGGGCGTCAAGCGGGACAGTGTCTGGCGCCAGCTCTACTCGGGACGGAAGTCCTGGTGGGCGCTGAGTCACACGCATGCGGTCGATCAGGGCCTGCGCAACGCGTACTTCGCTAAGCGTGGGCTGATCTTCCTGGTAGCGAGCGTACGTGGAGGCGGCACAACTTCCAGCCTGAGCTGCGCCGGTCTGGTTAACAACTCCAACGGCAAGACGCTCACAATGACGCTCCGACACGCACTCGTGACCGGCGCCGTAAACCGCGTCCCGGTCATTGCCGGCAACGGTCGTGACGAAGACGTCGTCAGCAACGAGACCGGGGTGGCCCTGCCACACACAGCCAGCGATTACACGTCGCTGGTCGACGCCCAATACGGCAAGCTCGCACCTCGGGTGCTCGCGCTGTATCCCCTGGAGCGCTTCCCCTCGCCATAGGTCGCATTCCGGACCGTGGCCGCAGATTCCGACACCGTGTGCCCGGCGCTCGTCACCGATCGGGACCTGGCGCGCTGGATGCCGGTGTACGGATATGAAGTCGACTACGGAGACCCCTGGCCGCACGCCGCAACGGTGCCGTCTGGCTCCTCCCATGTCGCCGCATGGAGCCTTACTCCCGTCGCTGGCCTGGACGCCAACGACCAGTTGCTGCAGGCGCAGGAGGTCGCTGACGTGAGCACCTTCGCCAGGACGGGGAACCCCACCGCCCACTTCGAGCCGGCGTGGCCGCAGTTCAACACGACGGCTGAGCTGATGTCGCTGGCGCCAGGTGACGACAGCCAGGTGATGTCCGTCGCCCAGATCGCGCTGGACCACAATTGCGGATTCTGGGACGAAGTGGCGCCCAAGCCGTAAAGACTCAAAGAGCCCAGGGAAGGTCGGAGGAGGGCGCGTCTGAAGCGCCCTCCCCCTTCGTTGTGCTCCGCTCGTCAAGGCCCGCTTCCGACGGGCCTTGGGAGCTTCGGCGGTGCGCCGAGGTTGTCGGGCTGCCGCGCCCAGGCCCCTCAGTGACGCGAGCATCCGCGCCGACGGCCGTTCGGCCGCGAGAGCGGTAGCGCCGCGTGCTTGCTGGACCGGTGCGGATCGAGCGACCCGCAAGGCCAGAGCAGGCGTGTGACGGGGGTGCACTCGATACTTGGAGAATCCCGCTTCTGCCGCTGACGAGCAGTAAGCAGTCGCGCGACGAGCTCGATCTCAGACGACTTGTTGTCCGCGCTAGCGAGAGGCGGCCTCGACGACGCTTGGCCTCGCCAGAGTCTCGCCTAGTCCAGCGGTTCGCGAGGCGTCTGGTCATGCTTGGCGCAATGGAAGCTGTATGCGATCGGCGGCGCCAGGCTGATCGACGCTTAGTTGTCGTTCACGCTCGATCTCGGAGTCGAGTTCGATGCCCAGCAATACGGCGATGTTGGTCAGCCACACCCAGATCAGGAATGTGATGATCGCTCCGAGCGTGCCGTAGGTCGTGTCGTATGAATCGAAGTTGGCGATGTAGAGGCCAAACGCGCCGGATGTGATCGCCCACGCAATCACGGCAAGCATGGCCCCCGGCGTCAGCCAGCGCCAGTTCGGCGGGCGAACGTTGGGGGCGATGTAGTAGAGCCCGCTGATCATCAATGTGACCGTCACCACGATCACCGGCCACTTAGCGATGTTCCAGATCTCAAGGCCAGTCGAGCCGACACCGAGCTGGCTGCCGACCGCCCTGGCCAGCGGACCCGTCAAGACGAGAGCCATCAAGACGGATGTGACGAGCACGAGGGCGACTAGCGTCACTGCGATGTTGAACGGCCATTGTCGATACCACGATCGTCCGCGCCTGGCCTCCCAGACGACGTTCGCGGCCCAGGAGAACGTGCCCACGTAGCCGGAGGCGGCCCATACGGTCCCGACCAAGCCGACTCCGAGCAGAGCGCCGGCGCCGCCCTTGTTCGTGATGATTTGGCGCACCGGTCCAGAGATCGTCTGCACTGTCGACTGCGGGGCGACACGCCCAGCGATCTGCAACACCGCGTTGAAGGTCTGCGGATACTGTCCAACCAGTCCAAGCAGCGCCACGAGAGCGATCAAGCCGGGAAACAGCGACAGGATGCTGCGGTACGTCAGTGCCGCGGCCAGATTCGTGATCCCATCGGCGCGGTACTGATCGAATGTTCGCTTGGCAATCCGCTTCCACGCCCCGTTCGGAAGATCGCCAAACCTACGCGGCTTTCCCCTCCGCGCCGTCCACAGGGCATGATGGCGCTTATGCGCCTCCGCTTCTTTCCCCGAAGTCTGAGAGCCCTCCATCCCGCGGTGCTACCCCTTACCTCGCTCCTCGAGCCGACACGAACACGGCACCGGGCTACCGTTCGTAGCAGCGGCGCAGCGCAGCGCCGGGTTCGGCTCGCAGCTTCGCGAATCGTTGCAGACGCCCGCCGGAACGCCCATAAACGCCAGCTGCACCGAGCTGTGCAGCGGCCGTCGCAGGTCGACGGCGGGCGGCTCGCGGACGCCCCGAAACCTGTACAGAAAGCCCGCCACCGAGCCGGACGCGGTCATGAGCGCCAGCCCCAGGCCAAGCTCGACAGAGAACGACATTTCGCCCTCTGGAGCCTATCGCGGCGAGGTCAGAGGGTTGGACCGGTGGCGATCTGGGGTTGCAGCCGGCCGAGATAGGGTCGCGCGGGCACTTCGGCCAGTCGCGCCAGTCGGACGAGAAACGCTTCTCTCGCCCCCGACCGCTCGATGGTCCGCTGGTCCGCTGAGGGGCGCGGATTCGTTCCGGCGCGGCAATCTTGCGGTGTCACTTCACGCTGATGGGGACGTCGGCTTGCGACTGCCGCGCCAGACCGAGCGCTAGGCGCCGGTCACAACGTGGCTGACCGAGAACGCACCTTCTTGAGGGTCCCGAAGCACCGCGCTGCGAAAGCCGGGGGGTGTATCGATCGGCGGCATCAGGACGCTGCCCCCGAGCTCTGCGGCGCGTGCCGCGATAGCGTCGCTGTCGTCGACGCGCAGGTTGACGTTCCTCTCGGAGTCGAGTTCGATGCGGCGACATGGGAGGAGCCAGACGGCACCGTTGCGGCGTGCGGCCAGGGGTCTCCGTAGTCGACGCCGACCAATTCTCGATACCAATCGGTGAGTGTCACACGCATGCGGTCGATCAGGGCCTGCGCAACGCGACCTCCTGCGCCTGCAGCAACTGGTCGTTGGCCCCCGACCACGAGCACTCCCCCGACCGGCAAGCATGGCCCCCGGCGTCAGCCAGCGCCAGCTCGGCGGGCGAACGTTGGGGAACCCCACCGCCCGCTTCGAGCCGGCGTGGCCGCAGTTCAACACGACGGCTGAGCTGATGTCGCTGGCGCCCCAGGACTTCCGTCCCGAGTAGAGCTGGCGCCAACCGCGACGGCCAGCCCCCCGACCACGGGCCGTCCCTTCGGCGCGGACGACGGCTCGATCGCCTTACAACGAATCCGCGTGCGCCGCCGCTCGCCGGGCCGAACGATCGCAATGCGCGAGAAGCAAGCGCTGGCCGCTGCCCTGGATTTGTCTCACCTGGGATCGACCACCGGACGTTCTTGACGACCTTCTGACGTCGTGTCGCCGCCTCGCGGCGCGGGCTCGGCGCCTCAGCGGCTGATCGCCGGGCGCGCGAGCGTGGCCACCGGCTCGCGGCCGTCAAGCACGGCGGCGACCGCCTCGGCGGCCATCCGGTACGGCGCGCTGCGCGATTCCGGCGAGTACCACGCAGCGTGCGGGTTGAGGATCGTCCGCGGCCAGCCC
>CALAQT010000058.1 GCA_937888775.1 uncultured Actinomycetes bacterium
GGCCGCGACCGCGGCGGCGACGGCGCCCTCCACCAGCGGCGCGTCGCTGAGCCGCACCGGGCCGGCGCTTTCACCCACCATCTCGAGCGCGAACTCGGCGCTCATCAGCGCGCTGCCGAGATCCATCAGCACGAGCACCCCGTCGTCGGACATCGCGCGCTCGATCGCGGCGCGCACGCGTTCGGCGTCGGTTCCGAGCACGCCGGGCTCGTCCATCCCCCCGGCGGCCTGCAGCGAGAGCTCATCGCCGCCCATCTCCCGCGCGAGCGCGACCACCCCCTCGGCCAGCGCCTCACTGTGGGAGACGACGACGATGCCGACCACTTCAGGAAGCGCGGTCGAGTCCGTAGGCGCGATGCAGGAACTCGATCGGGTGGACCGAGGGCCGATGAGTGCCATGGGCTATCTGCCAGCGGCACGTCTCGCTGTCACACGCGACCGTCGCAGCGCCCGAGGCGCGAACCTGGTCGAACAGGTCGCGCCCCACATCCATCGCGATCGCGTATTTCTCAGCCTTGAGCCCGTAGGTACCGGCGATCCCGCAGCAGCGCGCGTTCATCTCGGTGACCTTGAGTCCAGGGATCAGCGCCAGCAGGTCCAGGGCGGGCTTGCCGATCCAGTGGCCCTGCTGCTGGCAGGGGGCGTGGTAGGCGACCGTCTCGTTGACCGGCCCGAAGTCGGTCCGCAGCTCGCCGCGGTCGTGTAGCTCCAGCAGCAGCTCACAGATGTCATAGGTGCGCTGCGAAACGCGCTCCAGGTCACGGTCGGCCTCCAGACCCAGGATCTCCCGAGCCTCGCGCTTGAGCATCAACGTGCAGCTGGTCGCGTTGCCGACGATGATCGTGTCCTCGTCGGCGACGTAGGGCGCGAGCGCCCGGGCCAGCCGCAACACGACCTTGCGGGCGTCATCAAACAGACCGCTGGACTGCAGCGGCAGGCCGCAGCAGTCCTGCTTGGGCACGACGACCTCAAAGCCGTTGTGCTCCAGGATCGCCACCAGCTTCTCGCCCTCCCACGGCTCGTAGTACTCGGTGCCACAACCGTGGAAGTAGACGACCCGCCGACCCGTCTTCTCGCTGGAGTGGTTGCGCGCCCAGCGTGAGAATCGCCGCCCGGCGAACCTCGGCGCCGGGGCGTCGCGATGGACCTGGAGCAGCTTCTCGCCCAGGATCCGCGCCGGGCGGAAGCGCAGCGTGAAGTTGGCCAGCGGCGCAACCGGCGTGCCCAGCTTCCCGAGCACCGTGGGGCGAGTGATGATCCGATCGCGCAGCGGCAGGCCCTTCTGGCGCTTGAGCTTGTTGCGCGCCTGGGCGTTGATCTCGGCGATCTTGACTCCCTGCGGGCAGACCTGCGAGCAGATCCCGCAACCGGAGCAGTAGTCAACCGACCGATCCACGGAGGGCTCGTCGGCCACCCGGTAGCGCTCGGACTGCGGGCCGGCGTACTTGGGTCCAGGGAACAGGGGCGTGACGTTGGACACCGGGCAGACCGTCTCGCAGATGGTGCACTTGACGCAGTGGTCAAGCGACCCGCGCAAGAGCTCGTGCAGGACTCCATCGCTCACTTGATTCATCCGGCTGCCTTAA
This sequence comes from uncultured Actinomycetes bacterium, assembly GCA_937888775.1. The sequence continues at coordinate 1,587 of CALAQT010000058.1, forward strand.
CCGTTTCCCGAGCGCCCTCGCTGCTCAGCACCAGCTGGGCCACGCGGTAGCCGCTGGCCAGCGCGATCCCCTCGCCCGACCCCTCGCGCCAGGGCACGGCACCCGGCAGCGCCGCGCCGGCAACGAGCACGTTGTCCATCCCCTCGGCGCGCAGCTTGGAATCGACCGCGACGCCGGCGCGGGCGATCGGCTGCTCGGCCAGGTAGGTGCTGGAGAAGCGGGGCTCGCCGGTCGCCGGGACCCCCCGCAGCGCAAGTCCGAGCACGCGCTCGCGCGTGATCCAGCTGGAGTCGAGCTCGATCCCCCCGGAGGCAAAGCCGCCGGAGGCCAGGATGACCCAGCGCGCGACATAGCGCGTGTCGCGTCCCGCTGCCCGAGCCCGCACCACCGTCAGCCGCGCTCCGTCACGCTCGGCCGCCACGACCTCAGGTCCGAGCACCAGGCGCCCGCCCGCACTGCGCAGGGCACTGCGCAGCACCTCGAACAGGCGCATCCCGGGGACCGACGGAGGCAGGGTCGGAATCTCGAACACTCGGCGGCCGAGGCGGTGCTCCATGTCCGACCACGCGCCGTGGGGATCTCGAATGCCGAGCATGGCGGGGAGTCCGACGTGCTCCTCGGGCCCCAGCGTCAGCGACAGCTCGGCGCAGAAGCGCGCTCGCCAGGCTGCGTCGTCGAAGCGGCGGGCCAGACCCAGTGCGCTCATGTCGGCCCGCTCCAGCGCCAGCTCCACGCTGACCGCGCGCGATTGAATCCCTGCCTGCGCAAGATTGGCGGCGCACAGGCTCGGATGGAAGTCGCGCAGCGCGCGCGTGCCCACGACGCACACGCGAGTCAGTCGGGCCGTATCGCCGCCAGCCATCGTCTCGGGCACCAGCGCCGACGGTCGCAACGCGCCCACCGCCGTGGGCAACATCTGGTTGCGCTGGAGCGAACCGACGTACCGATAGCCGGGGAGCGGTCCCTCGGCGACACGGGCCTGGAACCACTCCAGGGCCGGCGCCACCGCGTCGGTGCCGATCAGCGCGTAGGGATGGTCGGGACGCGATGCGATCAACCGCTCAAGCGCACTGCCCGGCTCCTGGACGCGATCAGGCGCGTACCCCAGCACGTCGATCGTTCCCGGCGCCAGGTGGGTCGACCCCACACCCTTGGCCACTACGCAGACTCGGGCGCCGCTCTGCGCCAGCCGGGTGCCGGCCACGAGCCCCGCGGTACCGGCACCGATCACGACCGCGTCGTAGTGCAGCTCGCCCCTCACGAGGGCAGATGCTCCACGTCGAGCACGCCCTGGAAGATCCAGTCGTCCAGCCGCGCCTGGCGCAGCTGGTCGCCGTAGAGGATCGGCCACACGCCCTTCCAGCGCTCCTGGAGGAAGTCCAGCAGCGCCACATCGGCCTGCTCGGCGGTCAACCCGTCCAGTCCATGCATGATCCCGGTCGCGCGGTAGATGCAGAAGCCGCCCTGACACGGCCCCATGCCGAGGCGCAGCTGGCGGCGGATGTCGTCGAGGTTCGTGCTCTGAGTCCGCGTCATCGCCTCCTCCAGCTTGACGCGAGGGATCATCTCGCACTCGCAGATCAGCTGCTCGTCGGCGAGGTTCGCCTCCTTGCGTTCCAATCGCTCGCCGAGCAGATAGTGCTCGCGCCGCTCGGAACCGGGCAGCGGCTCGGTGTGCGTGGTGCACGGCCGATGCTCGCCCAGCTGGCGGCAGACGGTGTCCATGGTGTCCTGCGCCATCAGGCGGAAGGTGGTCAGCTTGCCCCCGGTGATAGTGACGAAGCGCCCGACGCCGTCGCGCTCTGAGTGGTCGAGCAGCGCATGGGCGCGAGTCACGTCGCGAGTCTCGGTGTCGGATTCCTTGGCGTCCTCGAACAGCGGACGAACGCCCGTCCACACCCTCAGCGCCCGGGCGCCACGAAAGCCCGGCACGAGCTTCTCGCCGTCGTCGAGCATCGCGTCGACCTCGGACTGCAGCACCGTGTGGTCATCGGGATCGTCGGTGTGCTGGTCGGTCGTGCCGATCACGCTGACGGTGCGGATCGGAACGATGATGTCGCCGTCCGTCGGCATCTGGCAGCGGTTGACGACCGTGTTGACCAGGCGGTGATTCATGGCGATCATGATCCCGCGCCCGGGCAGCACGCGCACGCCCTCGATCCCCGCCATGTCGGCGATCTGCCCGGCCCACGCGCCGGTGGCGTTGACGGTCACGCGTGCCTGGACCTCCAGCTCCTCGCCGGTGCGCGCGTCTCGCACGCGCGCGCCCGTGACCTCGTCGCCCTGCCGGTTGACCGCGACCGCTGCGTGGTAGGGCAGGATCCGCGCGCCCCTCTGCTGGGCGCCATGACCCATCGCCCAGACCGTCTTCCAGACATCGATGTTGGCGTCCGGCACCCGGAAGGCCCGTGAGATCCGGGGGTTCAGGCGCGGCTCGTCACTCAGCGCCTGCGCGATGCTGATCTCCTCGCAGTCAACGTCGGTCTGCGCACAGCCCGCCGCGAAGCGGTCGGCATAGTCCGGGTCGTCCCAGGGCGTAGTGACGAACAGACCGCCGGTGTCCTCGATGCAGTCGGCGGCGACGTGACGGAGGATCCGGTTCTCCCCGATGCACTCCTCCCCGGCGCGCGGATCCTTGACCACGTAGCGTCCGCCCGAGTGCAGCAGGCCGTGAAAGCGACCGCTCGTACCCTGAGCGAGGTCGCTGCGATCGACCAGCACGACGTCAAAACCACGCAAGGCGGCATCCCAGGCCACGCCGGCGCCGGTGGCACCCCCGCCAATGACGAGCACGTCGGTACTGAGGGTGACCATCACCGCAGCCTATCTGTCAGGGCCAGCGCAGTGAGGAAAACACGGGCGGGGCGACCCCTGGGGCCGCCCCGCACCGCGACCGATTCAGGCTGCTGAGTCGAACCAGTCGAAGGTCCGCGTGACGGCCTTCTTCCAGTACTTGTAGTACTCATCGCGCTTGGCGGCGTCCATCTTGGGCTCCCAGCGCTTGTCCTCGGCCCAGTTCTCGCGCAGGTCCTCCTCGCTGTTCCAGAACCCGGTCGCCAGGCCGGCGGCGTAGGCGGCACCGAGGGCGGTCGTCTCGGCCACCTCCGGGCGGTACACCGGAACGCCGAGCAGGTCGGCCTGGAACTGCATCAGCAGGTCGTTGGCGACCATCCCGCCGTCGACCTTGAGCGACTCCAGTTTGACGCCCGAGTCGGTGGCCATGGCGTCGACGACCTCGCGAGTCTGGAAGGCGGTCGCCTCCAGCGCCGCGCGGGCGATGTGACCGGCGGTGACGTAGCGCGTCAGACCAGCGAACACGCCGCGGGCGTTGGACTTCCAGTACGGCGCGAACAGGCCGGAGAACGCGGGCACGATGTACAGGCCGCCGTTGTCCTCGACCGAAGCGGCGAGCTCCTCCACCTCGGGCGCCGACTTGATCATCTTCAGGTTGTCGCGCAACCACTGCACGAGCGCGCCGGTGATCGCGATCGATCCCTCCAGGCAGTAGACGGCGTCGTTGCTGCCGATCTTGTAGCCGACGGTGGTGAGCAGGCCCGACTTGGACTGCACCGCCTCGGTGCCGGTGTTTAGCAACATGAAGTTGCCCGTCCCGTAGGTGTTCTTGGCCTCGCCCGGTGAGAAGCAGGTCTGACCGAAGGTCGCCGCCTGCTGGTCGCCGAGATCCCCGGCGATCTTCACGCCGGTGAAGGCGCCGGACTTGACCTCGCCGTAGACCTCGCTGGAGCCGTGGATCTCCGGCAGCATCGACATCGGCACGCCGATGATCGAAGCGATCTCCTCGTCCCAGGACAACGTCTTGAGATCCATCAGCATCGTGCGGCTGGCGTTGGTCACATCCGTGATGTGCAGACCGCCGTTGGTGCCGCCGGTCAGATTCCAGATCAGCCAGGTGTCCATGTTGCCGAAGATCAGGTCACCGGCCGCCGCCTTCTCCCGGGCGCCGTCGACGTTGTCCAGGATCCAGCGCACCTTGGGGCCGGAGAAATACGTGGCCAGCGGCAGGCCGACCTTCTCCCTGAAGCGATCCTGGCCACCGTCGGCCGACAGCTGGTCGACGATCTTGTCGGTGCGGGTGTCCTGCCAGACGAGCGCGTTGTGCACCGGCTCACCCGTGTTGCGATCCCAGACCAGCGAGGTCTCACGCTGGTTGGTGATCCCCAGGCCGGCGATGTCGTCGGCGCTGGCCCCCGCCGCGGACAGAGCCTCGTCAAGCACCTCCTGCGAGCGCGCCCAGATCTCCTTGGCGTCGTGCTCCACCCACCCCGGCTTGGGGTAGATCTGCTCGTGCTCCTTCTGGACCACCGAAACGACGCGTCCGCCGTGGTCGAAAACCATCGCGCGGCTGCTGGTGGTTCCCTGATCTAGTGCTGCTGCATACTTCGCCATGCCTCTGCTCCTTTTTAGCCCGCCAGCGCCTCAGCGGCGCTCTTGAAGAGGTAGTAGGTG
>CALAQT010000059.1 GCA_937888775.1 uncultured Actinomycetes bacterium
GGAGACTGTCATTCTTCTGACACCGGGACTTGACACCGGGCCCTCCTTCAAAGAGCACGATTAGCGACGGCGCGGCGTGTGCCGCGCGAGGCTGATGCTCTTGGCGCGACTTCCTATCGCCCTCGGATTGCGTGGAGGACGATGGAGGATGTCCGGCGGGCGTAGGCTCAGGTCTGTGGTAACCCAGCGGCTGCTCATCGTCGCGGCCAGCGCCCTGATGGTGCTGGGCGCAGGCTGCTCGGCCAGCGCTCCTGCCCGGCACGTCCCGGAGGCGGCGGCCGATCGGGCCAGCCCGGTGGTTATGCACCGCCACCTGGTGGCGGCCTCCGGTGACATCGTGCTGTCCTTCGCTGGAGATGTGCACTTCGCCGGGCGCGTCGCGCGGCTGCTGGAGGATCCGACCACGACGTTCGGTCCGATCACGTCCGTGCTCAAGTCGGCCGACTTCACGGCGGTGAACCTGGAGACCACGGTCACCAGCCGAGGCCAGCCGCAGCCGAAGACCTACCACTTCGCCACCACGCCGGGCGCTTTCACCGCGCTGCGCGACGCCGGCGTGGACCTGGTCACGATGGCCAACAACCACATCCTGGACTACGGGCACACCGGGCTGGCGAACACGCTCGCGGCGGCGGAGGCTGCGCATTTCCCTTTCGTGGGGCGCGGGAGTCAACGCGGCGGCGGCCTGGGCGCCCTACGTAACGACGATCAACGGCACGAAGATCGCGATCATCGGCGTATCCCAGGTGGCCGAGCTGGCCTCGTCCTGGGTGGCCACGGCATCCCGGCCGGGCGAGGCCAACGCGATCAACCTGGGCCAGACGCTCGCGGCTGTCCGGGCCGCGAAACGGCTCGCCCCGATCGTCGTTGTGTTCATGCACTGGGGCACGGAAGGGATGGCCTGCCCGGACCAGAACCAGCTGTCGCTGGCGCCGAAGCTGGCCGCCGCGGGGGCGAGCATCATCATCGGCGCGCACGCGCACGCGCACGCGCATGTGCTCCAAGGGCTCGGGCTGGCTCGACCACACGTTCGTCGCCTACGGTATGGGTAACTTGCTGTGGTGGGAGAACTCCTTCAGCACGGCCACTGGGGTGCTGAAGCTCACGTTGCACCCGCACGCGCCGCTGACCGCGCGGTTCATCCCCGCGGTCGTCTCCGGCACTGGCCAGCCGATCATGGACCATGGCGCCGCCGCGCGCCGCGCCCAGGCGCACTACGCCAGCTTGCGCAGCTGCGCCGGGCTGTCCGCGCGCCCGCCCGCCGGGGCGATCACGCCGACGTCGGCCGGTTGATCGCGGAAGCGGCGAGAGTTTCGAGATCGGCGGAACGTCGCTGGCCTCAGTCGCGTCGATCCGATTGGAGATGTCCAGCGCGTGGTGCACGCGGGCCCGTCCCTCGCCGCGTCGACCGCGGGCAGGGCTCGGCGCTGGGCTGGCCACCGCGTGAGCCTCGTCCCGGGCAATCTCGCTTCCGGGCCAGCCGCAAAGCTGCCGGGGGACGAACGCGGTCGTCCGATGCCCCGACCGGCGACGCGTGCGCCGGGAGCCGCGGGGCGCGTCCGGAGCCGACGCGTGCCGTCACGCGAAGGCGATGGTCTGGCCCTGGTCGAACTGACGAGTGCGTTTCGTGGCAGAGCACTAGTCCGGCTCGCCGACAGCGGACCACTCCTACGTCGCCGTAGCAGTGGTGCGACCCAAGCCGGCCGGGGCATGAAAGGAGTCGTCCGTTACCGGCGCGGCCAGCGCGCGCATGTGGGCGATAGCAAGCGCGGGCCGAGCGTCGACGCCGGTAGCCGCGGCAGCCAACCCGGCTACCGCACGCGGCGTCAAGACGGTCTGCGCTCGCGATCGCGAGCCCAACGCGATTTATCGATAACCGCACATTCGACGGCATGCGGACCGCCGCCGGGAGCGTCGGCCACCGCGGCCACCCTGTCCCTGCTGTGACGCCGGCGCGGGACTGGCGCCGTGCCGTCGCGACGGACCCGCGGCTTGTCGAAGGCGAGTCTGACCAGGCATCGCCGGCTCAGTTCTGCTTCGGCGCGAACGCGAGTGCGGCGCCGGCAACGCCCCAGACGATCGAGATCGTTCCGGACCAGGAGTAATCGCCGGCGCCAACGGCACTGCTGCAACGCGGCGGAAGCGGGCGCGTGGGCGCTTGCAAACGCACGCACGAGCCGCAAACGAGCAAGCAGCGCGGACTTCTGCTCGACCACAAAAGCGGCGCTCGGGGAGCACCACTACCACTACGGCCGCGTGATCGCAACTCCCCACAAGCAGGAGCCCGTTCGAGGTCGTCGGCGACTTCCGCTTCGACCCGTCGAGTCGCTTGCTGGCGACCGCTCATCGTCGGCCCAGCAAGCGGGCAAGCGGCCTTCGCTGCCACTGCTGCATTCGGTGGCAGAGCGGCGGCTGTTGTTGCTGGCGACATCGACATCGCGGGTGGTGGTCAGAGGCAGCAGCGTGCCGTGGGCAGCGGGAAGTGCTTCCGCATTCCGAGGATACGAGAGCCGCGCTCGGGGCTGCTCCTTGTCGTCCGATGCGGGCGTCTGCTCAACCACCTCGGGGACGCTCGCATCCGTCGCCGAGCAGAAGCGGGAGGTCTCCATTGGATGTCATCGTTGCGAAAGAGCTGCGTCGTCACTCGGATGCCGCCGTATCAGCGCTACAGCCAAGTGTCTGGGCCGTTGGCGTCGTTTGTGTGGGGGTTCGAGTTGTGGTCTCCTCGTTGCCATGATGGACGTGGTAGGGCGAAACGGCACCGCCTGCATCCATCTCGAAAAGGGATGGCGCTGAGTCGCCACGACACTGTCTAAGATCCTTCGACCTCTTAAGAGCCGGCGGAGCGACGCGTCGGGGACACAACGGTCACGACGCGGGCGGCGTCAAGGTCAGGCGCCGAGTTGCGCGATGAGCTGCTCCAGTCCGGGCCAGATCAAGTCGAGGAGCCACTCCGCCAGCTCCTCGGGGGGAACTTCGGGATGCTCGTGCCACCACAGGGAGAGCGACTCGTAGGCGCCGGCGATGGCGAGCGTCATGGCCTCGAGCCTCGCCCGGCCCTCGTGGCCCGGCGCCGTCCCGGAGGACTCGGCCATGAGGCGGATCATGAGGTCTGACTGCCGGCGCCTGATCCGGGAGGCCTCGGCGGCGAACCGGGCGTCTCTCACCTCCTCGTCGGCGAACAGGACGACCCAAGCCTCAAGTTGCTCCTGCAGGAACCGGAAGTACGCGATCGACCCCGCCCGCAGGCGCGCTCGCAGGTCGAACTCCTCGCTCACCGCGCTCGCTACCCGGTCGGCGAGGACCTTTCCGGTGCGACGAACGCACGTCGCGAAGAGCTGCTCCTTGGAGCCGAAGTGGTCGTAGATCACCGGCTTGGACACGCCGGCGCGTCGGGCAAGCTCATCCATCGAGGCGGCATGGAAGCCCCGCTCGGCGAAGAGCCGATCCGCCAGATCGAGCAGCTGTTGGGCACGCACGGCGCGGGGCACCCGGCCGGGCCGGTATCCCTTGACGAGCACGTCGGCGGAGGAGGTCACGAACTTCATCCTACCATGAGTAGGCTACTTATGGTAGGTTACCGGGAGTAGTGACTCTGCACGTGGAACTCCATCCATTGGTCCCGCCTACTCGAAAGAGGTCGCGATGAGACGCTCACCCTTCTTTGACGGCGTCACCCAGTCCGAGGTGGCCATCGCAGGCCAGCCGGCGAAGGTGCCGATCTTCTACTACGACGGCACCGCCACGAGCGCCGTGTTCGCGGCTCGCCTGGGAGCGCTGCGCCGGCTGATGCCCGACCCGCGATTCTGCCCCGCCAGGCTGGCGCCGGGACTCGGCGCGGTAGCGGTCACGTGCTTTGAGTATCGCGACACCGACATCGGGCCCTACAACGAGCTGGCGATCTCGGTCGTCCTGAACGAGCCGTGGTTCTTGCCCAACCTGCCCGGTCTGGCCCTGATCTCGAGTCTGCGCAGACGCCAGCTGCACGCCTGGGTGCACCATCTGCCGGTCACGACCGAGATTGCGCGCGCCGGCGGCGTGGACTTCTACAACTACCCGAAGTTCGTCGCCGGGATCGACTTCGAGGAAACGGCGACCCAGCGCGTCTGCCGCCTGAGCGAGGGCGCCGAGCACATCCTCACGCTCTCCGGCGAGCGGATCGCCACGCCGCGCTCCGAGCAGTCCCAGCTGTTCAGCCACCTGTGGATGGACCGCCAGCCGCAGAGCTCCGAGTTCAAGATCAACGCGATCGAGATGGGCGTCAGCCTGCGGCCCGGAGCCGCCTCGCTCCAGCTCGGCGAGCGTCACCCGATCGCGCGCGAGCTGGCAGACCTGATCGCCTGGAGCCGTCCGATCCAGTACCAGTACATGGCTCGCTTCGAGGGAATCCTCTACGGGCCCGAGCACCTCTCTCTGCCGCTGATCGCGCAGTACGCCGCCCGGGCCACTGCCGACGCTCCGGCGAAGTCGGCATAGGCGGGCCGGGCGGTGACATCCATCACGGCCGAGCGTTCTCTGCGCGAGCAGTTCCCCCGCCTCGCCGCGAACGGTGCGGGCGTGGATGTGCGCGAGCTCGAGCGGCTTCGCACGCGCGCCCGGCGCTTCGCCGATGAGCATGTGCGCCCGCGGGCGCTGGAGATCGACCGTCGCACCAGCGAGGATCCGAGCTGGTTCGACTGGGATCTGGTGCGTGCGGGCGGCGAGCACGGGATGCTGGGCTTCATGATCCCCAAGCCGGCCGGCGGCGGCGGCGCTCGATGCACGCAGAGCGCGGTCGTGATGGAGGAGCTGTGCGCCGCCTGTCCCGGGATCGCGCTGATCTTCGGCGCTCACGCGCTCGGTTTCTCGCCGCTTTTGCTGGGTGGTCCCTCGCAGTGGGATGGCGTGCTGGCGGAGCTGGTCGCATCCGAACGCACCGGCGAGCCGCTGCTGATGGCGTGCGCCATCACCGAGCCCGAAGCCGGCACGGACGTGGAGGATCCCGACCTGCTGGCGCGCGCACGGATCACAAGTCACGCTCGCCGTGTGCCGGGCGGCTTTCGCCTGAGCGGCACCAAGCGGTTCATCTCGAACGGCAGCGTCGCGCGCTGGATCACGCTCCTGATGCCGACCGATCCCAGACGCCCGGCGGAGACCTGGACCTGCTTCCTCGTGGACGCCCGCAGCGAGGGGTTCGCGGTGGCACGCGTCGAGCACAAGATGGGCCAGCGCGCCTGTCCCGCCGCCGAACTGACATTCGACGAGGTGTTCGTCCCCGACGAGCGGGTCGTCAGCAGGGAGGGTGACGGAGCCGGGGCCACGATGATCGTCCTTGCGTCCTCGCGTCCGCCGGTCGGGGCGATCGCGACCGGCATTGCACGGGGAGCCTACGAGCGCGTGCTGGGCTGGCTGGAGGAGGATCGTGCCGCCAGGGGCCTGCTCGAGCGCCAGCATGTTCAGCTCGCCCTGGCGGGCATGGAGGAGGAGATCCATCTCGCGCGCCAGGCCTACATGGACGCCGCCACCGAACTCGACCACGGGACGCTCGGGGGTGTCATGTCCAATCCCGGCGCGCGGGCGCTTGAACATGTGCCGGCGAGCTTCCGCAGGCGGGCGCGCATCCGCAGCTGGCTGAGCTCAGACCGCGCTCGCGACGCGACGATCGCGCTCCTTCACCGCAGCACGAGCGATCGCGCGATGACGCGCTCGCTGGCCCTCTCCTCGATGGCGAAGGCGCGCGGCGGCGATGTGGCGATGCGTGTCACCGGCGCGGCGCTCGAGCTCGTCGGCCTGCGCGCCGGTTCGGTGAGGGCGGAGCTCGAGAAGCTCTGGCGCGACGCCAAGCTGACCCAGATCTACGAGGGCACCAACCAGCTCAACAGGCTCGAGGTCTACCGCGGACTGTGCCACCGCGAGACCATCTCCTGCCTGCCGCCGCTGCGCCGCGCCCACCCCGACACAGACGGAAGGGCGCACACAAACGGAGACGCTGGCGCTTATCTTGATGCAGACGCGCTCAGGCACGCGAGCGTCGACGGAGGTGGGGGCCGATCATGAGCGAGATCACAGCGGCCGAGCGCGCCGAGATCCGGGCGATGGCGCGCGAGCTGGGGCATCGCGAGCTCGCCTCGCGGGCCGCGTCGCTCGACGCCGGCGGCCAGGACGTCCTCGCCGAGTGCTGGCGCCTGCTCGTCGAGCTCGGACTCGACCGCGTGCTGCTCGACGAGCAGCACGGAGGCGCCGGGCTGGGCATTCCCGACCTGCTGGCCACGATCGAGGAGCTGGCCGTCGGCGACGGCGGGACCGCCATGTGCATGCTGCTCTGCAACGCCGCTTTGGCGACACTCGCCGATGAGCAGCTCGAGGACGTCCCCGCGGGGGCACGCTGGGCGCTCGTGCCGGCCGCGTCCGGAGCAGAGGTGACGATCTCAGACGGCCAGCTCGACGGCCGCCTCGCCTGTGCGCTGGGCGCTCACGGCGCCGACGGGCTCGTAATCCTCCTCGACGGACCCGAGCCCGCGGCGTCGGCGGTTGGCGCCGGCGCAGCCGGGTTGAGGCTCGAGCGCGATTTCGCGCAGATGGGCTTGCGCGCGGCGCCCGCAGCGTCGGTCGAGCTGACCGGCGTCAGCTGCGCGCCGGCGCTCGGCGGATCAGACGGCCGAGCAGACGGCGGGTCCGCGGAGCTGAGCGTGGCAGACGCGGCCGCGCTGCTGCGAGCCGGCACGGCCGCCATCGCACATGGGATCGCCCGGCGCGCCTACGAGATGGCGCTCGAGTACGCCCACGCCCGCCGGCAGGGAGGGGTAGCGATCATCGAGCACGACGCCGTCAGCGACATGCTCTCCGCGATGGCCGTGAGACTGGCGTGCTGGCCCGGAATCGCCGTCGATTCGGCCGGGCTCGCCGTCGATCCGGCGCAGGCGCTCGCGGTGAACATCGCCGCCACCGACGCCGCCGTGGCGAGCACCAACGACGCGGTGCAGGTGTTCGGCGGCACCGGCTACATGGTCGAGACGGGCATCGAGAAGCTGATGCGCGACGCCAAGTACTGCCAGCTCTTCCCCGAACCCAACTGGGTCGCGCACGACGAGCTGATGCGCTCAGAGCGCGCCGTCCGCGCAGCGTAAGTGGCGCGTACGACCTGACCAACAAGGTCGCTCTCGTGATCGGTGGGGCTCGCGGAATCGGCCTTGCCACATCACGAGCCCTGATCGCGCGTGGCGCTTCGGTGGCGATCGTCGATTTGGATGCAGCGGCGGCCGAGCGCGCCGCCGCACAGGTGCACGACGCAAGGGCGCTAGGCCTTGCTGCGGATGTCGTGGCCAACGCGGGCATCACCTCACGCGTTGCCACGTTCCGTGCAATCTCCTCGGAGAGCTTTGAGCGCGTGCTCAATGTTCTCCTTTCGACCGAGAGCGGGCGCCTCGATGATCGAGCCCGACGAGCCCCTTTGGAATGTGATGAAGGAGGGCTTCTCGGGCCGGCGGCGGTTGAGCCGGTAGGAGGTCGGTGC
>CALAQT010000060.1 GCA_937888775.1 uncultured Actinomycetes bacterium
ACCACGCCACCCGGCGACGCCATCACCGTCCTAGCAGCCTAAGGAAACGGTATTGCCTTTAGGCCAGAAACCCCGGTCAGGGTCGGACCGTTCCGGTGTGAAAGGGTCTGATCCTGACCGCCCTTTCCCACGGCGACGACCCCGGCGCGACCGTTGCTCTCGGCGACGCCACTGATGGCCGGCTCGTGGCTCGTGCGGAATTCGGCCACACCTACCACGGCAACTGCGGCGACCAGCGGCCTCACGCCGGCCGGAGGCGCCACACGACGGGCGACCGAGCTCCGTGTTGCTGCCCCGGCGAGAGCTCGCGGGTCAGGGATCTGCCACCGGTTCGCTTGCCCGCGCCCGCCGACACCGCTGAGCAGGATCAGCTCCCCCGACGCGAGTAGCGCCCGTCGGGCGCGCCGGTAGGTCCTGTCAGCGACCCCGGCCGCCATGCACAACTGCTCGGTCGTCAACTCCTCGACCACACGGTTCGTGTCCGACAGAGCTGCCATCGCAGCCAACAGCAGCCGCGCAGGGCCACGCGCGTTGCTGTAGCCGAGCACCGCCTCAAACAGCTCCGCGTTGATCTCACCGTCCCACCACGGGCCCGCGTCCGCGAACGTCAACGCGAGCGTGCTCGCGCGCCCGCGTCCAGTTGCAGCATCCGCGACGGTCACCACACCACCCCGCACGAGCTGCTCACGAGCCTGCAGGTAGCGGCTCTTGCCGAGCCCCGCCCGCGCCGCGGCCACCGCCGCCCCCGGCCACGCCCGATTCTCCCGGTCAGCGAAGCTCGCCAGCGAGAACGCAACCAGCCGCTCACCCGCACACAGATCCTGGCGCGCCAGCGCAGCAGCGATCGCCTGGCGGCTCATCGCGGCACTACCCCGCCACGCTCCAGACTCGCCAGGCTGGAGTACGCGCGAGCAATGCCGGGCCGAGCAGCGCAGACCCACCGGCTTTGGAGGTCCGTCCTTCGGGCCGCTAGACTTGCTCTTGCTCTTATCGACGTCGTTTGTCTACGGAACGCCGGGTTGCCGTCCGGCGCTTCGCATTTCAAGGGCGCCGTCACGGAGGCCCCCGCGGGACCGGCTCAGATCCTGATGCACCCCTGCTGCACCCTACGTCCCGGTTGCGAGGCTGCGCTTCGACGGTACAGCAAGCCAGATAAGGCCGGAATTGCAGGTCTTCTGTACGGATGGAGCTAGCCGGGCTCGAACCGGCGACCTCCTGGGTGCGATGCAAACGTCGCGGCTGCGCGAAGTCGTCGTGAGTCGCGAATGCGGGTGGGCAATCCGGCGAGACGTCGTCGGCGAGATCGCCCGCGGTCGTCCTCCACACGGGGACGCTAAACCGGGAAGCTGCCGCCAACGCGGACGGCTCCGAAGCCCGACCGAGTGCCTCAAGAAGCGTCTGCAGCGTCCAAGTTGGACGTTGTTGTCTGCTCAATTGGGCCCGTAAATGCCGAAAGCGGCGTTTACGGGCCCAAAAAACCGTCCGCTCAGTGCGTGCGCACCGAGGTAAAAGCGGCCGCTTTACAGGAGCTTTGGAAGGTGGCGAGACCCGGACTCGAACCGGGGACACCACGATTTTCAGTCGTGTGCTCTACCAGCTGAGCTATCTCGCCCTTGGCCGCGCGATGCTAGCGGCTGGATCGCCTTTCGTGATCGGCGCCGCGCCTGAGCGAGGACGTTCGGCGGCGATCGGGGGCAAGGGGCGAGAGGGCAGGGGCCCCCCTCTCGCCTGCTGTGACCCGCCGGAAACGGGCGGCTAGCGCCCGCTCATGCCCCGGTCAGCGCCACTACGCGTGGCGTCGCCAGCGCCAGCGCGACTTTCGCTGCTGTGTGAACGGCGCACCGAGTTGGTCGTCGCCGAGGTAGTGGTCGGATCGGTAGTCGTCGCGGTCGTGGTGGTGCCGGTCGTGGTGGTGCCGGTCGTGGTCGTGCCAGCGGCCGTGGTGGTCGTACCGGTCCACGTCCCTGGATCGCCGGATTCGCCTGCGCACGCATAGGCGACCTCGCCCCCGCCGGCGAGCGAGATGATCGACGCCGCAACCGCGACGGTACTGCGCTGAAACCTCATCCTGAGGGACCTCCTTGGTTGGATGCCCTAAAGACGCGGATCAGGGAGCAAACCTCACGGCCGGTATGTAAGAAGGATGTAAGACGCGCGCTGATGCCTCGCCGCCGGTCGGCACGCCACAATCGCCGTACCCGATGCCCGCTCTTAGGCAGCTCTATGTGCTGCGTCACGCCAAGTCCAGCTGGGACGAGCCGGGACTCTACGATCACGACCGACCACTGGCGCCACGGGGACGCCGCGCAGTCCTCGCGCTGGCCAGACACGTCAAGGCCGACGGCATCCAGCCAGAGCTCGTCCTCTGCTCCTCGGCCCGCCGCGCCCGTGAGACGGCGGAGGGCATCGGCCTCGACGCGCGGATCTCGATCGAGCCCGAGCTCTACTCGGCCAACGTCGATCAGCTGCTCGCACGGCTGTGGCAAATACCCGACCAGACCGGCTCGGCGATGGTCGTCGGGCACAACCCGGCGCTGCAGATCCTCGTGTTGCGCCTGGCCGGTTGCGCGCCGAGTTCCGAGAGCGAGGCCGACCTGCAGGCAGTCCGGCATAAATTCCCAACCGCCGCGCTGGCGACGCTCAGCTTCGACTGCGCGTGGCGGCAGCTGGCCCCCGGCATCGTCGAGCTCATCGGACTGGTGCGACCGAAGGATCTTCACTGACGCAATGCGGGTTCGGGTCAGTGGGCCGGGAACTGGTCGGTCGCGCCGGGCCGCCCCGGTGGCAAACGACGGCTGGCGGACCTAGTCCGTCATGCGGCGCAAGAGCTCAAGCGCGCCGGGCTTGGAGAGCGGCTCGTTGAGGTTGCCGCACTTTGGCGACTGGACGCAGGAGGGACAGCCGGACCGGCACCCACATTCGGAGATCAGCCGCTGAGCGTCGCCGACCAGCCGTCCGAACTGGTCATAGCCTCGGCGCGTGAGCCCGACCCCGCCAGGGTGACCGTCATAGATGAAGATCGTCGGACCTCCCGTCTGGGGGTGGGCGTTGGTCGAAAGCCCGCCGATGTCCCACCTGTCGCACATCGCGATCAACGGGAGCACGGCGATCTGGCCATGCTCGAGCGCGTGCAGCGCGCCCAGCAACACCTCCGAGGGAAACCGCTCGGCCGCGATCAGCTCGTCAAGCTCGTACCAGAGCGCCCGCGTTGGAAACTCGACCGTCGGCAAGTCGAGCGTCTGGAAGTCGATCACCTGCTGGTCGGTAAGCCCCTTGCGCTGGTAGCCGAGCACCGTCTCGGAATACACGACCGATCCGAACGAGAGTGTCACACCGTGTGTGGAGCGCCGGTCCTCCAGACGCTCGATGTAGGTCATGCTCTCACGCCTGGCCTGGGTGAAGTAGTCACCGTTGAACGGCTCCAACAGCACGCGACGGCCGCCGAGATCCAGATCGAGGACGAGATAGGAGCGTCCCAGGTGCAGATACACGGCACCCTCGTGGACGGTCGAGTACGCCCGGGCAGCCTCGATCGCGCCCAGGACCTCGCCGGAGCTGGAGTCGATCAGCGCAAAGCTGTCAGCCGAAGCCGATCGCAGCGCCACACGCGCCGCCGGGTAGTCGTCGGGTCGCTTGGGAACGAAGCCGGTCGCCCGCTCACGCAGGAAGCCGGCTTGGGCTAGTTCCTGGGCGACGTCACGCCACTGCTCGCCGAAGATCGGCGCGTCGGCCTGGCTCAGCGGCGCCTCGTGAGCGGCGCACACCAGGTGCTCGGCGTAGATCTCGGGACTTGCTGGATCCAAGATCGCGGCCTCCACGGGGCGACTGAGGAACTCCGTCGGGTGCCGACAGAAGAACTGGTCCAGCGCATCCTCGCCGGCGATGTAAACCGCCAGCCCGCGGCCGCGGCGTCCGGCCCGGCCCCACATCTGCCGCAGACTGGCCACGGTGCCGGGAAACGTGACGCAGACGGCCGCGTCGAGCTCGCCGATATCAATTCCCAGCTCCAGCGCGTCGGTGCATACGACGCCCAGCAACTCGCCGTTCGTGAGCCGCCGCTCGATCTCGTGGCGCTGGGCCGATGTGTAGCCGGCACGGTAAGGAGCAACGCGCCCGGCCAGTTCAGGCTCCAGCCGGTCCACGGCATGGCGGAGGATCAGCTCCACCCCCTTACGTGACTTCATGAAGCAGATCGTCCGCGCGCCGCGGGAGATCAGCGCCGAGAACACCTCGGCCGCCTCGTACAGCGCTGAGGCGCGGACGCCGAGCTGCTCATCGAGCAGCGGCGGGTTCCACATCGCCACGCGACGCGCCGGCTTGGGCGCCGTGTCGCGATCGATCAGGCTGAAATCCTCCAGGCCCGTGAGGCGCTCGGCGAGCTCAACCGGGTTGGCGATCGTCGCGCTGGCGAGCAGGAACCGGGGCTCGGTGCCGTGGATCGCGGCGGCCCGTCTGAGCCTTCTCAGGACGTTGCCAACATGTGATCCGAACACGCCGCGATACACGTGCGCCTCGTCGACGACCACGAATGCGAGGTTGGCGAACAGATCACCCCAGGCATGATGGTGGGGCAGGATCCCGACGTGCAGCATGTCGGGATTGGTCAGGATCAGGTTGCTGCGTTTGCGGATCGCCGCGCGCTCGCCGCGCGGCGTGTCACCGTCGTAGATCGCGGGGCGGATCGCCTTGTGCAGGCCAAACCTGTGCAGTGCCCGGGCCTGATCCTGGGCGAGCGCCTTGGTCGGATACAGATACAGGGCGCGCGCACTCCTATCCGAGGTCAGCACCTCCAGCGTGGGCAGCTGGAAGCACAGCGACTTGCCCGACGCCGTCCCGGTGGTGATGATCGTCGGCGCATCGAACGCCGCATGTAGGGCCTCAACCTGATGGGCATAGAGCTGGGTTATCCCGGCCTGTTCGAGCGCCGTCCTGACCGTGAAATTGAGCTCGTCGGGCACCGGTACCAGTACCCCTGCGCGGCCCGCATAGAGGTCGTCGTGCACGAGCCGCTCGTCCGAGCGGCCGTCGGCCAGCAGGCCCTCCCAGGGCTCGGTTTCGTCAGCGACCTTCACCTGCGCTCAGTATGGCGGGCGTCCAGGGGGCGGCTGATGGCGCTCCGCTGATGCTACGGTCGCGCGCGCCATGCGCTGTCTCTACGTTGATCTTGACGGAACGCTGCTAGGGCCCAATGCCTCCCTGCTGCGGGGTGCGGACGGAGGGTTCAGCGCCCTGAGCATCCGCGCACTGGAAGCCTGCTGGCGGGCCGAAGTGGAGGTCGTCCTCTACTCGGGTCGCCGCCAGGGGAGCGTGTTCGAGAGCGCACGGCTGATCGGCTCCTCGTCCTACATCTTCGAGCTGGGATGCGGGCTCGTGCTCGACAACGAGCTGGAGTGGCTGACCGACGGCCTGGTGCCCTCCACGACACTCGGCTCGATCTTTGAGCAGATCGAGGCCAGTGGAGCTCCAGGGCTGCTGTTGGAGCGCTACCGCGGGCAGCTCGAGTACCACACGCCGTGGTCCAACGACCGCGAGGTCTCACACCTGTTCCGCGGCGCCGTGGACCTCGATGATGCCCGCGCGACGCTGGACGCCGCGGGCTTTGAGTCGCTGCGTCTGGTCGACAACGGTGTCGTACGCGCGCACGCCGAGCAGATGGGCGGGCTCCCTATCGTGCGGGCCTATCACCTGATCCCAGCCTCGGCATCGAAGGCGCGAGCGGTGGCCACGCACATGCAGGCGCGCGGCTACAACGCCGACGAATGCATCGCAGTCGGCGACTCGCGTGAGGACATGGACGCGGCGGCGGTCGTGGGCACCTTCTGGCTGGTCGCCAACGCGCTTGACCGCGATCCAACGCTGAGCTCTGACATCGCCGGGCGCCACGTGGTGAGGATCGCCGACGAGAGTTACGGGGCCGGCGTCTACGAGGCCGTCGTCACAACGCTCGCCGAGCGCAAAGCTCAGCCCTCGCCAAGCTAACGCCGGCTCGGCGCCCGCTCGACCTCGGCCGCGTCAGCCACTGCCCATCCCAGCCGCTGCACGAGCTGGGCCTGGAAGTGGTCTGATTGAAAGTCCTCCGCGCTGACCCGCTCACGCAGCATCACCGGCTGCTCGTTGTCTTCGGTCGGCTCGTTAGCCGTCACCATGATCTGTGGCATCGTCCCCTCCGTCTCATTTGGTTTGAGATCGAGGCTGGCACCTCCGCCTTCAGGGGCCGTAAACATTTGGTCACAATCTGCTTTTGTTCCCGGGCCCGGAGCCCCCACCCGGGACCCGGACCCCGACCCGGACGCAGATGAGACCCGGGCTTCAGGCAGCCCCGCGAGCGCCGACCCGGGCCTGCCCACGCGCTGAAGTCTCGTCCTCACGCGCCACCTCGTCGGCCAGCGCGCCGGCGCTCTGGGCGATCTCGCCGAACGCGTCGGCGACCTCAGCCGCGTTTGAGCCGGTGATCGCGCGGTTTAGCGTCGCCACCGCGGCATCGAAGCCTTGCCAAAGATCAGCGGGCCCGCGCCGACCGGTCCCGGCCCGCAACTCGTAGGGGGGCAGCGCGTTCTCGGCCCCCGGCACGGGACGCCACATCAGCCCAGCGGCGTGCGCATGCTCCCAGGTGACCTGCTCGGTGGCCGCCGCCTCGGCCAGAGCACGCAAACGGGTGGCAAAGCCGGCGTCCGGCGGCGCGAGCTTATGCGCGCGCATCGCGTCCGCCCACGCATCGCGAGCATGGCGAACCGCGCGCATGATCTGCGCGCGCTGGCGATCGAGGTCGTCCGCGAAGCTCACGGGCTGCTCTGCGGGTCGGGATCGGCCAGACCGACAGGCTCACCGCCCCAGAAGTCCTCGGCGCTGGGGCCTTCCCGACGCGAGGCCGGGCCATTGCCGGTGTTGTAGCTCTCCGCTAGCACACGCTCGAAGTCCGAGCGTTTGATCCGCACCCGCCTGCCGACCCGGAGAGCCGGCAGCGAGCCCTGATCAATCCAGTTGCGAACCGTCTGCTGATTGAGCTTCAGCGTCTCAGCGACCTCGGCGACGGTCAAATACGACTCTCCAGAATCAGCGTGTCCCATGGGCTTCTTTTCTAATTGAGGCAAACTGGAACCAATTCAGAGTGTAGACTCTAGCGCTCACCGGGGACGTATCCAGGGTGTCGAACATGAAAGGTCTGCAAAGCCGTGACAACGGACGATCGGCGAACCGAAGACGGCGGGGGCGATGAGCAGGCCCAGAGCAACGTCGTTCGGCTGCCTCGGGAGTGGATCGGCCCGATCGAGGATCTGGTGCCATTCGGGCCCTCGGCTGGCTCGGCCTCATCCGCCTCGCCGCCTTACGCCGCCGCGGATCTGATTCCCCCCGGTGCGGACGACTTCTGGGGTGAGGATTCAGCCGCGGTCCAGGACGCGCTGCAAGCGCCCACTGGCCATGCGATGCCTGAGGCGCGGCACGCGCACAGCGACCGGACGACCCACCGGCGGCCGAGCCTCCACCGACCCTTCCCTCGCGCGCTGCAGCGTGCGCAGCGAAACACACCCCGCCTGCGCCGGCGGGGGCGCGCAACGGCGGCAGTCGGCGTGGTCGCGGGCCTCGCGCTGATTGTGTCCGTTGCGGAGTCGGGGCCGTCGGCGAACCCCAAGAAAGATCGCTCCAGGGCCGTCGCGACGCTCCCCGCCTCAATCGACGCGCCGTCGTCGAAGCCGTCGCCGGCGGCGAGCACGAGGCGCACCGCCAACCAAACTCCCGTGAGTCGACGCCGGCGCAGCCGGCGCGCCGAGATCCACCGCGCGTCCAAACCGCTCAGGCACACGGCGTCGCAGCCGGGCGCACCGGTCCAGCAGGCGATCGTCGCGAGCTTGTCAGGCGTGTCCGGCAGCCCCGTTCCAGCGCAGGGCGTGCCGACCAGCGAGAGCAGCTCGCCGCCGCGCGCGACAGCAAGCAGTCACACCCAGAGCGCAGTTCACAGCAGCGCCTCGCCTGGACCGACCGGCACCGCGTCGCTGATCGGTCCCGGCACCAGTCCGAGCGGCTAGTCGCCAGGAGAGGAGAACACCTGATGCGCCCAGTCCTGAACCACCTTCGCCAGAACGCCATCGCCTACCTCGCGCTGTTCGTCGCGCTCGGCGGGACCAGCTATGCGGCGATCAACCTGCCCGCCGGGAGCATCGGCAGCAAGCAGCTGCGGAACGGCTCGATCACGCCGGTGAAGTTCAACGGCAACTACATCAACGGCTCCATTCGTGCCTGGGTACAAGCGACTCCAGGCGGAAAGATCCAGGCAGGCACCGGGAAGCCGACGGTGATCCTCGGGGACCGAGGAATGATTCCGGGCTTCTACTTCATAAAGTGGAAGGTTGCGACGCCAACGCAACGGGGATGCTTTGCGATGGCCGGAAATACGACCGAGTCGGGTCTAGCAGGCTCGGCGGAGGCGAGTCTGCAAGTGGCGAAGAACCAATGGAATGTCCTGGTTCGCACCTATGGCCCTCAAGGCCAGCCTCTTGCCCAATACTTCTACGCGGCCATCATCTGCTGATGCCTTCGCGGTGGGTTGTGTGGCTCGCGCAGTAGCGCTGACGCTATCGGGACTCTGGTTGTCGGCCGGGGTCTTCCTCGGGCCATTTGTAATGCCCGCGCATGCTGGAACGATCTGGCTAAAGTCGTGCGCCTATTTCGCGGACGGCGGCACGGCAACTGACGTCGACGGTGCCGTATGGGGAGCGACGGGGCCTAGCCAGTTCAGTCTTGCGAATCGCTGCTCACAAGGCGGCTCGTTCCAGATCATTGCTGATGTGCATATGCCAGCTGGCGCAAGTGCGCAGTGGCACACTGTGACGCCGCCAACGATCGGAATCACCGGAGCGCTGACGCCGCTAAACCAAGTACTGATCGATCCAAATATCAGCACCGATGGGTACGCTGCAAACTACTTCTGGGCAGGGGGAAGGCAAACCGTCACTCCGGCTGGCAACTGCTGCGGCGGTATGGATTACGGCGTCGGTATAAACCGCAGCGATCTCAACGGAAGTCATTACTTCGGTTTCTTTGCGACCTGCGTAGCGAGCAGCGGATGCTACGCGCCGACCGGCCAGCTGCTCGATGTTCGCGGGATCCAGCTGACGGCCGAGGACAACACACCCCCGAGCATCGCGCCGCTTGGGTACGGAAACCTCTGGTATGAGACATCCCGCTGGGTGCGAGGCGTCTGGCCGCTCAGCTTCCAGGCGACCGACGACTCCGGAGTATGTGGGATGAGCGCGGTCGTCGACCGGCAGTCGTTCCAGGGCCCATCCGCACTCAACGACCAGGCGAGCTGGACCCAATGCCCGACGCCACAGACGATGAACTTGAGCATCGACACAGCGGACTACCCGGACGGCACCCTGGACCTCCTGCTCACGGCTTCTGACGCAGCCAGCCCCGCCAACGTCAGCTCACCCACCGAGACGGTGTCAATCGATAACGAGCCGGTCAACCTCGATCTGTCGGGTCCGACCGACGCGCTCTCCACCGCGGGCACGCAGTACGTGGGCGCTTTGGCTTCGGCGGGCCCGAGCGGCGTGGCCGATATCCAGTGCTCGGTCGACGGCGCGCCCTACGCCTCCTACGGCGGAAGCAGCGCTCAGATTCCGGTCCAGGGCATCGGCGAGCATTCAGTCAGCTGCTATGCCCAGAACCGCTCGATCGATTCCAACCTGGACCCCGCGAGCTCCGCGCTGGAGAGCTGGAACCTCAGCATCCGCCAGCCCACAGTTTCAGGCATCACCTTCGGATCACGCCTCCTGGACGCACTGCGTTGCCACCGAGTCAGGTTGCTCGTCAAGAAACCCGCGCACTGGGTCACGGTCCGCCGCCACGGCAAACGGTTCCGGGTGCACCGCCGCGCCGGCACTCACGTGGAGCGCGTGGTCCGCTGTCATCCGAGGGTCGTGATCCGCAAGGTCCGGGTCCACGGCCACACCCGGCGCGAGCGGATCGTGCTGCTGCCTCACACCGTGCAGCTCGGAAAGAAGCGGATCCGCTTCGATCACGCCACGACCGTCAGCGGCTGGGTCGGCACTACCGACGGCACCGCCCTCGCCGGCGCACCGGTGCACATCGTCACCGCCACCGACAATGGCCTCGACAGATGGCGTGTCGTCACGGTCGCCACCACCAGCTCCAACGGACTCTGGCAGGCCGCCGTTCCACCGGGACCATCGCGGCTGATCGCGGCCGTCTACCCAGGTTCGGGCACAGCCGAGCCGGCAACCTCCGGACAGGTTGAGCTCATCGTTCCCACCAAGGTCAGCCTGAAAATCCGTCCCCGCCACGCGCGCTGGGGCCACACGATCCAGATCAGCGGTCGGGTGCTGGGGGGCAACATCCCCGCCGGAAAGCTCCTGCGGCTGCGGATCGGGACGGCAGGCATCTACTCCACCGTCGGGATACCGGACATCAGCCGCACCGGGCGCTATCTCACCACCTGGACTTTCGCCCCCGGCCGCGGGGTCGTGCACTACTGGTTCTCAGTTTCCACCCTGCCCGAAGCCGACTACCCCTACGCACAGACCAGCTCACCTCGCGTATACGTCACCGTTCACGGGTAGCGGCGGTTCAGCCGCTGTCGCCGCCCAGGATGCCAGGACCGATGTACCAGCCCGGACCAGGAGTGCCGACAGCTCGTTTCCAGAAGCGAAGCAGGCGCCGGCCAGCGGGCCATGCAGTCAGCGTGGATCTGCACGCTGACCGCAGCCAACACCGACTCCCGGCTCTACCGGGAAGCCCGTGGCTTTCGCAGGCGCGCTGTAGTGAGACGACGCTCAGCGCGGCCCAGCGGGCCACAGAGTGGCGAGTCTCGTCGCGGACCCCCGGCCCCCGGCTCATCCTCCGGTCGGCGGCGTTGGCGCGCCCGCGTCGTACAGCTTCGAAACCGGGATCGGCGTGCCCGACCGGACGTCGCCGCTGGCGATCTCGGATGAGACTGACAGGACCGCGTACACACGATCGCCCACGCTGAGCGCGGAAGCGCTCGACGCCGTCGCGGTAGCCGACGAATGGCGGACGTAGATGCTCGCGGCACTGATATCGAGCGTCGCCGTGTGCGACTCTCCGGAGTCACCGAACGTGATTGTGATCTGGCCCGAGCCGATGCTCGCGAGGAACTCCTGCTCGTTCCGGACGCGCACCATTGCCGAGACGCGCTTGGTTCGGGTTCCGCGGAGCGCGGCCACAAGCTCGCGGGCGCCACGGAGGTCTCGCCTCGGCTGCGACCGACGACTCACCGGCGGGAGCCGGACAGGCGCCGACTTCGTGCCTGGCCGTACTGAGCGGCCAGTTCGAAGCGGAGGCCACGAGTGCGCGATAGCGTTTTCCGTTTGAGAGTGCCCGGCAGCCGCCGCAGGCTATCGGCCTCGACGCGGAGGACCGCGCGCAGGGCGGGACGGTCCGCCGCATACCCCAGCTCGCCGAGCAGAGGTTGCGCCGCCGCCTCCAGCGCTCGCTGCTCGGCAGCGGACGATTCCGTTCGCCAATCGCGGAGCCCAGCGGTTGGCGGCAAGGATACGTGTCCGTGGTCGACGTACTCCGGATCGTGTGGGTGACCGGACCAGACCCGCTGCTGTCCGGTGCGGTGGTACTCGAGCATGTCCTGGGCAAACGGCTCGTGGAGGAACTCGCACACTCCCCGCAGGACCCGCTCAGGCTGCGCGATCAGGTCCTCGAGCCTGACCTCTAGGTACTGCCCCGAGGGCCGCTGCCGGCCCGCACTGATTCCGTTCCGCACTCGAGCCTTCCACAACGACGCGGCGGCGATGGGTGTCGGAGGTCCCCAGCGCTGCGACGCGAGGGACGCCGCCACCTCTCGTCCGTCCCGAATGATGTGGATGAACTGCGCGCCCGGGAACAGCTCGGCGAGCAGGGGGATGTGGGCGAGGTATGGCGACGACTTGTCTCCCCAGCGCCGCTTGCCATTTGCGGCGGCGTAGGCGGCAAACACGGTCCGCATCACCTCGGCGTAGGAGGACGGAGCGGTGATCGCCGCCATTTGGGGTACGACCGCCGGATCCAGTCCCCAGCGCGCAAACCTGACATGATCAAGCACTCGCTCCAAGGTGTGAGCGGGAGAACGCCGCGCCGCGAGCCACCCGGTGTGACCGTGGAGCTCGACGACGAAGTGCGACTCGTCGGGGATCGCCAGTGACGGATGGCTGTCGAGCATGAGGCGCAGCAGGGTCGTCCCCGACCTCGGGCAGCCGACGACGAAGACGGGCGCGCAGTCCAAAGCCGAAGGCCTCGGTGACACGGATGAACCAGGCCAGGGGGATTGCTTTCTCACCTTGCTGTCTCCATCGCTGCGGGGCGCGAGTTGGATCAAAGGCCGGGACTCACGGGCGGCTTAGGTAGCCTACCTGCGTGAGCTCGAGCGGGTCGAGAACTTGCACGCGAGAGCAGGCTGGCGCGCTGGTGTTCGGGCTGCGCGAGCGCATGGCAGGCATCCCAGACCGGACTCGTTTCCTGGCGCGCCGGTCGACCGCAAGCAGGCGTGTGCTACCGGATTTCCTGATCATCGGAGCGCAGAAGAGCGGGACTGCCTTTCTCCGCATGTCGCTCGCCCAGCACCCAGCGATCACGATGGCCATCAAGCCAGAGGTGCATTACTTCGACTGGAATTCTCACCGGGGGATCGGCTGGTACCGGGCGCACTTCCCCCCACGCAGCGCACGCCAGCGGAGCCTCCACCGGGGCGAGGAGTTCGCCACCGGAGAGAAGTCGCCGTACTACTTGTTTGACCCGGCGGTGCCCGTTCTCGTCCGCGCTGTCCTCCCCGAGGTCAAGCTCATCGTCCTGCTCCGCGACCCGGTCGCGCGTGCTTTCTCTCACTACCAGCAGGCCACGCGGCGAGGGCAGGAAACGCTCTCGTTCGAGGATGCCGTGGCAAGCGAGCTCCGACAGGGCGAGCGTCGTTGCGCCCCGGCGGACCCGCGTGGCCGCAGCTTCGATTACAACCGGCGCTCGTATATCGCTCGCGGCCGGTATGCCGAGCAGCTCGATCGATGGCTGTGTCACTTCGACCGGGAGCAGATCCACGTGACGGTGAGCGAACGGTTCTTCGCGGACCCGGCTCGAGCGGTCTGCGAGATACAGCAGTTCGTCGGGCTGACCCCCGTCGTGCCAGAGAACCTCAGGCACAGTCGCCGCCCGTATGCGCCGATGTCCGCCGCGCTCCGTCTTCAGTTACATGAGATCTTCGCCGATGACGTGGGGCGCCTGGCGAAGATCATCGGCGAAGATCCGGGATGGTGGTAGCTGCACGCGATACCGACGAGGAAACGCAGCTTGCCGAGGCCTCAAAGGCAGAGTATGCGCAGCCGCACCGAGCCGATCAGCCGCCCGATGCGGCGGCCCGCGATCCGGGCAGCTCGGAACGGACGTCCGGTGGCCAGGTAGACCGGAACGATCACGCAGTCATAAGCCAGGTCGCGCAGTGGCGAGCGTCTCATGCCATACACGTGGAACTCCTGGTAGTGGCGAACGATCGACCTACCGTCACGGACGGACAAGAGGAACGTGCGCCACGGGGACAGCGCCTTTACGCGTCGATCCACTACAGCCCCAGGCTCGAATACCAGCTCATACCCCGCGAGCTGCGCCCGCCAGCAGAGAGCCGTGTCGTCGCCCTCGGGGTAACCTACGCGGAAGCCGCCGAGCTGCTCGAACAGCGAGCGCCGAAGACCGAGGTTGGCACCCGTTCCCGACGGTAGAAAGCCCCACCGCGGGGTCCGGTAGTCACCCTTGTCGTACACCGCGGCGACCCCCGGCGGGTTGAGCTTGGCGTGGTCGAAGATGCCCGCCACCAGTGGGCTTCGTCGCAGTGCGGCTACTAAGACCCGAAGCCAGTCGGGGCGGACCTCGTCATCTGCATCGCAGAACGCGAGCAGTTCGCCCGCGGCGGCGACGGCCCCAACGTTCTTTGCATACCCGCATTCCGCGACGCCGGTGGCCTGCACTACCCGGATGGGAAGGCGTTCCCGCCACTCGTCTACTACGGCCATGCTGTCGTCGCGACTCTCGTTGTCCACCACGATGATCTCCCAGGTATCCGCGTAGTCCTGCCGAGCGAGGGCAGCCAGCTGCGCGGCGATCGTGGCCTCCATGTCTCGTACCGGCATGACGACGCTCACGATCGGGCGGTTTAGAGACACAGGACGCCCGACCGGATTGAGCCAATGAGCCGCCCCACACGTCGACCAGCCACCCGTGCGGCTCGGTAGCGTCGACCGGTGGCAAGCCAGAGCGGAACGGTCGCCCAATCGTAGATCAAGTCGCGCAGCGGTGACCGGGGCATTCCGAGATCTCGGAATTCCTGGTATATGCGGACCACCCCAAGGCCGTCACGCACATGCACGCGGAACACCTGCCACCAGCTCAGCGCCTGTAGA
Source organism: uncultured Actinomycetes bacterium (assembly GCA_937888775.1). The sequence continues at coordinate 14,412 of CALAQT010000060.1, forward strand.
CGCCGATGCACGACAGCCGCGGATTCGAGCGTCAGCTCGTAGCCGGCGAGCTGCGCCCGCCAGCAGAAGGCCGCGTCTACTCCTCTCCGGTAACCCTCGGGGAAGCCCGCAATCTCGTCGAACACCGTCCGCCGGACACCGAGGTTGCCGGCCCCGCCGGCTGGCAGGAATCCCCACCACGGAGCGTCACACTCGTCCTGGTCGTACGTAGCGGCCAGTTTCGGCGGGTTGAGCCTGGCGTGGTCCAGACGGCCGACGACCACGGGGTTACGTTCCAGGGCGCTCACCATGACTCGAAGCCAATCTGGCCCGACCTCGTCATCGGCGTCGCAGAACGCCAACAGCTCGCTCTGCGCTGCGGCGACCGCGACGTTCCTGGCGTATCCACTGTCGGCAGACCGGGAGGCGTCTACCCGCCGCAGCGGAAGGTAGTCCTGCCACCACTCCACGACGGCGATCGTGCCGTCGCTGCTGCCGTTGTCGGCAACGACGATCTGCCAGCGGTCGGTGAAGTCCTGGCGGGCGAGCGCGGCGAGCTGTCCGCCGATCGTGGCCTCCATATCGCGGACCGGGATGACCACAGTGACGACCGGGAGGTCTGCAACTCCGCTCATGACAGCAGCTCGGCCCAGCGTGCGTACGATCGGGTGGCGTCGGCGTTGCCCGCGACCCAGGCTCGGGCTCGGTCTCCCGCCGCGCGACGCCCCACGGGCCCGAGGGCATCGATCTTCCGTAGCGCGTTGACCCACGCCCCGACGTTGTTCTCGGCGAGCAGCACGCCGGCCGGCCGGCGAGCCGCCAGGCCCGGTATCGCTGAGGCAACGCCCGGCAACCCGCAAGCCATCCCCTCGAGCAACGCCAACGGGCTCCCCTCCGTCACGGTCGGAAGCACAAAGAGGTCGGCAGAGGCAAGCAACGAAGCGACGTCGGCCTGCCACCCGAGCACGGGAACACCGTCAAGCGGCTGCGTCTTGCGGTGCACCACGATCTCGTCCTCACCGGCGCCCGCGAGCACCAGCTCCCAGCCGACCAGTGCAGCTGCCTGCCAGGCATCGAGCAACAGGTCAAGACGCTTCTGACGCAAGTCGAACCGACCCGCGTACACGGCGAGCTTACGACCATGACCATCGGGATCGCCTCGGTGGTCGGCCTGACGCCGGGGTCGGAAGCGACTCAGGTCGATGCCGGCGTCCACGATCGTCAGCCGTTCGCGCGAAAGCCCCAGGTCGATCAGCTCTTGCGCAGCGTCAAGAGTCTCGGGAGCGATCCAGTGTGCACCTTTCAGCAGCGACAGAACGACGCGACGGCTGACGGATCGATGCAGGCGCGCCGTGTTACCGAGCGGGCCGACAAGCCACGTCGTGACCACGAATCGGCGTTGGCCACGGGCCGCAAGCGCTGCCACCGTGCCCTCCGGATGAAGGCCCATCCCAAAGGCCACCGACCAGCGCCCACGAAGCAGCACCGCCGCGGCAACGCCGGTGAGCACCGACACCGCCGTGTTGATCGCGGCCGCGACCGAATGGTGATCGCGGTCCCAAGCCAAAAGCGACGGCACCGAGACGACACGGACCCCATGCGGGCGGATTTCGCTACGAGGCCGCGATCGCTGGACCCAGGTCAAGATGGTCACCGGCCGCCGGCGCGCAAGGCTGCCGGCGAGGTCGGACACGCGGTTCTGTACGCCACCATGGGAAGCAAATCGACCAACGACAAGCAGCACGCCGGACTCATCCGACGCCGTGACACGCAGAGCCGAGTCTCGGCCCGGCCCGACCGTGTGCACCGGGTCCGAGACGGAGCTCACCGCGCCGCCGCGACCCCGGCGCCCCACACGCCAAATCCAAGCGTGAGCAGAGGACTCACGCGCGCCGCCTCGCGGAGGAGCGCCGGCTGACCGGCCAGTCGCACACTCAGCGCGCCCATGCGCAGGGCCGGCGCTGCGGTCAGCAGCGGCCAGCGGCTGAAACGGCGATGAGGAAAGTCCACACGATCGCAAACGGCTGCGAATGACCGACCGAGGCGATATTGGTGGCGAACGAGCTCGACAAGACGAGTCCGGTTCAAGTGCCAGACCGGGGCGTCTGGGGCGAAGACCAACCGCTTCCCCAGGCCCCACGGAACTGTCAGGATCGTGTCCTCCCCTGGCCAGATGTCTTCGTGAAACCCGCCGGCCCTCTCAAAGGCATCGCGTTTGACGAGCAGATTGCAGGTCGCCCCGTGCAGCGGCGTGCCACGCCGCCCGGGCGTCCACTCCGAGAACTCGAGTAAGTACGCGGCAGTGCCGATCGCGTCATGGGGCGTACCGTTGTGGATCGCCCCCGCCACGGCGACCGCCGTGCCGCCGTTCATTGCAGCCCGTAGTTGGGCCAACCAGGTGGAGCCCGGAACGGCGTCGGCGTCCAAGAACGCCAGCACCCGGCTTCCGCAGTTGATGGGCACGTGAAGTGGTCGTGATCGCTGGTGGCGACT
>CALAQT010000061.1 GCA_937888775.1 uncultured Actinomycetes bacterium
GCGGTTCTCCCGCACACGGCTCACCGACGTTCTTCACCGCCGGCATTCGGCTATCTCCCTCGCCAGGCCCGGTGGGGCCTGGGCGCGACGACGGTTCCAGAGAGGCTGATCAAGCCCAAGCGGTTCGGCGAGCGATAGGTGACTATCTGCCAGCCGTAAGCTCGCGTCCGCTGGTGGCGTTTGGCCATGAACAGCGCGAGCCGGTTGTGTGCGTGGTGCTCGATCAGGTTGAAGTGACGGGCCGAGTTCCCGTAACGGAAGTAGCCCGCCCAGCCGCGCAGATACCCGTTGAGGTCCTGCACGATGTCTTCGACCGGCAGCAGCAGCCGTTCGCGCGCCGTGATCTCACGAACGCGGTCCTGGGCGTGCTGCATCGCCCTGCGTGAGGGCCAGCGAGCGAGGAACTGGACATGCCTGGCGCGGTTGGCGCGCACCCACCGGTGATGGAAACCGAGGAAGTCCACTCCCTCGCCTCCTTCCGTTAGGTGCACGATCCGGGTCTTGGCGTCCTTGAGCTCAAGGCCCAGCTCCGCCAGGATCGTCCGAAGCGCGACCAATGCCGCTTCGGCTTCCGCCCGCGTTCGGCACATCGCCAGCAGATCGTCTGCGAACCGGACGAGGACTCCGTGTCCGCGGTCTGCCCACTGCCGGTCAAGCCGGTGCAGGTAGACGTTGCACAGGCACGGTGAGATCACCCCGCCCTGCGGGGTCCCCGTCACCTCGCGCGTGACCGCCCCGTCCTCCATCACCCCCGCGCGCAACATCGCGCGCAAGAGCTTCAGGACGTGACGGTCGCTGATCCGCTCCTCGATCGCCGACATCAACCCGTCGTGCGGAATCGCCCCGAAACAGTTCGAGACGTCCGACTCTGCGACCCACCGCCTACCGTCCCACGCCTCATCGATGAGGACCTGGAGCGCGTCGTGGTGAGAGCGCTTGGGTCTGAACCCGAACGAGCACTCCAGCATGTCGGCCTCGAAGATCGGCTCAATCACCGTCTTCAAGGCCGCCTGCGCGACACGATCGCGAACCGTCGGGACGGTGGCTTCATACTGCACCTCCTGCAGCCCTGATTTTGGTTTCGGCGGGTAGGTGAACCGAGTTCTGAACGCGTTCGCGGCATTGTTGCTCGACCTGCGGCGGGAACGGGATGTAGAGCCGGTCGGTGGGTCCGCGGCGCGCGGCGAGCTTGCCCGTGTTGATCCAGGCGTAGATCACGCCGGGTGCGACGGCGAGCCGCTCGGCGAGTTGCGCGACGGTCAGTTCCCCGTCGTGGAGGAACTGCTCGGGTGCGGCCTGGATTCGGTAGCGCCAGCGCAGCCATCTGACGGCCTTCTCGTCGAACGGGAGGCCGGTGCTGGTGAGCATCCCGGCGGCCTCGAGCTCGGCGGCGATCTGCGTGTTGGTGTGATCTGCGGCAAGCCGGGTGACCATGTCGATCACCTCTGGTGGCGTGCGCTTGGCATCGGCCGGCTTCTGGGGCCGCTCGATCGTGTGCTCCTCGGCGGCACCTGAGCGCCAGCGGATCCCGACTGACAGCTCACGGCTGTCGGGCTTGGAGGTGAGCGTGACGTCAGCGATCAGCGCGCGCAGCAGGCGCTTGCGATCGCGGCGCGCGGTGCTCTCGGCGGCCCATAGTGCGGGCAGGTCGCGGGCGAGCGCCTCGAGCTGCTCGCGCGAGGGCTCAACAGCTGGCACGACGTGCTCGGCGAGCTCGGCCTCGGCGTCTTTGAGCTCGCGCAGCTTCTCCTCCCAGCGGCTCTCGAGGCTGCGGGCGACCAAGCGGTTGTCCGGCTCGCAGGCGTGGAACGCGCGCTCGGCACGGACCGCCTCATAGCGCGCGCTCGACGCGCAGCTGAAACACGCGGTCCGAGCGGGCGCGACGGTCTGCGTGCTCCTCGGCGGCGGCCAGCGCGAGCGCGATCTCCTCCGGCGCGAGCGCCTCGAGCAGCCGGCGGGCGACCAGCTCATCGACCACGGTCGCCTTGACCGACCGGCAGCCGGGCGTGTTGACGTGGTCAGCACGCGAGTGGCCGCACTCGTAGTAGCTGCCCTCGCGGCGGTGAAGCGTGGTCATCGACCCGCCACAAGCGCCGCAGCGCAAGATCCCCTGGCAGAGCGCTGAGCCCTCGCGTGGCGGGCGCTGACCGTTGCGGTTGTTGTTAGCGGCGAGGCGCTGCTCGTTGGCCAGGAACTGCGGCCAGGTGATGTAGCCCGGGTGATGGTCCTGGATCACGATCGCCCAGTCTGAGCGCGGCAGCTCGACCGTCCTGGTGACGATCGTGCCGTCGGGCCTGACCACCCGCCGTGAGCGGTAGCGCCCGAACACGTACGCGCCGGCGTAGCTGGGGTTCGAGAGCACACCGATCGCGCGCGCGTGCGTCAGCCTGCCCCAGCGCAGCTCGCCCGCCCACGCGCCGCCGTAGGCGCGCCTCGGGAAGCGCCTGTCCTTGAACACGCCGACGATGCCGTACGCCGAACCGGTCTGGACGAACGCCTTGAACACATCACCGATCGCTGCCTGCACCTCCTCGTCGGGGTCGATGATCGTGTTGCCCTCGGCGTCGTATACGAGGCCGACCGGGAGCGGGAAGTGCAGCTCGCCGCGCTCGGCCGCGTGACGCTTGGCGCCCTGCAGCCGCACCGCCATCACGTGCAGCTCGGCCTGCGCGAGCTGGCCTTTGACCCCGAGGACGAGCTGATCGTTGAAGTCGCGCAGGTCGTAGATCCCGTGACTGTCGATCACCAGCGTGTCGGTCAGCCCGCAGTACTCAAGCAGCCGCTGGGTCTCGGCGCTCGAGCGCGCCAGCCGCGAGACCTCAAGCCCGAAGATCGCGCCGACCTCGCCCAGACACACGCGGCCGACCAGCTCCTTGTAGGCCCCGCGCGCCTGAGTGTCGCGGCCGGACAGGCCGAGATCGCCGTCGACGGTCAGGACCCGCTCCGCCTCCCAACCAAGCTTGACCGCTTCCTCCGCCAGCCCGTACTGGCGCTCGGTCGAGCGGAAGTTCTCGCGCACCTGCCGCGGCGAGGACTGGCGCAGGTAGATCACCGCCAAGCGCTCCAGATGCTGCGGCGCGATCTTCTGCTGCGAGCTCAGCATCGGCTCCCGCCTGCAGCGCTGAGCCGAGCATGTTCGCCAGCACACAGGCCGCCTCGGCGGCGATGCCCGCCACCACGCATCACCGCAGCGCCCGCCGCCGCAGCAGCTCGAGGTTGACCTGCGAAATCTCCAACAACAACGCCTCGCCCCGCTGGGTCGCCTCCACGTGCTCGGCAGCGATCGCCGCCAGCGCCTTCGGCACGTACACCATCCGGCTGCGCCCCGAGCTGTACACCGTCAGATAGCTGTACGGGCCGTGCAGCTCGCCACGCCGGCAGCGACAACGCTCGCCCGAACAACGCCGCATGTCCGAGACCAACACGCCACGCAGCGTCAGCGCCGGATCCTCGACGCGGGCCGCCAAGCGCTTTCTCAGCGCATACAACTGGCGCTCGGTCAGCTCTGCAAGCTTCTCGCTCATCCTGTGCCTGATTCGATACCAAGACCAGCGGACCTCCCCCGAGGCTCATCGGACCGCCCCGGCAAGCTCGTAGACGTTCGCGCTTCTTGCTTGTTCCTCAGACCAGCCAGCAGCCACCAGCGCGTCCACGAACCACCGGATCACCTCGCCGGTGTCGGCGGCGAGCTGGCGACGTTCCTCTGCCGCGGTCTGGTAGTCGTGAAAGGCACGATCGATCATCCAGTGGGTCTGCTGCAGCGCCCCGAGCACCGCGGTCTGGGACTCGGGCCGACCGCTCATGAGCGCGGCGATCGCGCTCTGACCAGCGGGCGCGGCACCGTCGTAGATCAGCCCGAGCGCGTCGGGCGAAAGCCCCGACCAGAGCCGCTCGTTCGCTTCTCGCAGGCGGCGCTGGGCGTCGCTGAGCCGCCAAGCGATCTCGACGTCGCGCTCGAACAGCGCGGACAGCCGGGCGGCCAGCTCACGTGCGCGCGCGGGGCACTGACCTCTCCCCGCAGGCCTAGTGGGACTCGTGGCGATCATCGCGCCACCCCCTGCTGTTGCCCCGTGAGCTCCGCGACCAGCGCGACGAGCGCGGCGAGCACCTCGATACTCAGCGGCCGCTCCGCGGGCTCCGGGCCACGATCGGTCGCGTCCTCAGCCAGCGCCACGCTGCCCAGCGGCCCGCCCTCGCACACGTAGATACGACTGGCCCCGACACGACGAACGAACAGCACCACAAGGCGCTCGCCGCGCAGCGGATGAAACGGATGCGTGACGACCAGCGAACCCACAGACCGCCTGCACGACCTTGTGGTATGTGGTGACCGTCGGGATCGACAGTGGCCTTTGCTCGGTCGGCCTGCCGGGTTTCGGGATGAACACCCGGCGGGCGGCGAGCGGTCGGTAGCTGCCGTCCTTCAGATCCGCGGCCAGCTCGTCAAGCAGCTTGGCGATGCCGTACTGCTCGACGTCAGCGATGGTCTGCCGGTCGATGCCGGCCGCGCCACGATTGGCGCGCACCGACCCCCACGCCCGCTCCAAGACGTCCCTGCGGTAGACCTTGTCATAGAGCGCGTGGAACCTCCGTCCGGGATCGGCCTTGGCCGCCCGGTAGAGCGTTCGCTGTAGTTCTCGGACTTTGTCCTGCTTGGCGGTCCTAGCCATTTCTGGCACTCACCGGCCCTTCCCTATGCGTGACGCATGAACGAAGCAGCGGCCCTTCCCTCACGCCGGGTTCTGTTGTCCCGTGCGCTCAGGCGGTAATACGGCCGCCTCCGACGCCCACCCGGCACCACGCCCACTTCCCGGGATCACCGGTTATAGGGCGGGTCGCTCCGACGATCGCTCCGCAGCATCGTCGGGCCGGGGAGGGCCTCCCCAGTTCCCGCCGCCACCTTCCAAACGTTCAACGCCCCATACGCCGGGAGGTTCATCGGGGCTGCGCTTCCAGGCTCTTCACCCCTTCCATGGCCTTCGCCCTGAACGGCCGGGCTCGGCTCCTCCTCTCCCCACCCGAAGGCGGGCTACTAACGACGCGGCAGGCTTCGCTTAACGCTGCAGACCGCTTGGTTGCTCCCCCAGAAGGGCTCTTGACGCTGGGCTTCGACCCGGCCCGTTTCCAGACCAAGCCGCCAGCCTGCTACCGGGCCTCCTGGCAGCTACCCGGACGGGACTCACACCCGCTGGCGACGACGAGCTTATGTTGGATCACGATCTACATATCGACCTCCAACTCTGGGCGCACCCGCAGGAAGTAACTAAGCTAGGCGCCTGGCTGAACGTCAGCCCCGGCCGCCGGTGCAGCCCCGGCCGCCGGCCGGTGGCGTGGCAGCGCGAGCGTGAAGGCCAGCGCCAGCACCGGGAACACGGTGACGGCCTCGAACACCGAGCGCAGGCCGTGGGCGTCGGCGAGCAGCCCCAGCAGCGGCGCCCCCACCCCACCGAGGCCGATCGACAGCCCGATCGTCACCCCTGAGGCAACCCCGATCCGGCCGGGCAGATACTCCTGGCCCATCACGATCGTCACCGCGAAGGTAGCGATCGTGACCGCGCCGATCACGGCGACCACCCCGATCCCCACCACAGGCCCCGACAGCAGGAAGCAGACCGTCAGCGGCGGCAACAAGAGCATCGACCCGACGACGACCGCGCGCCGGCCAAACCGGTCGGCGAGCCGGCCGCCGAGCAACGTCCCGAGCGCGCCGCCGAGCAGCATCGCTGACAGCGCCGTGTTTCCCGTCGCCTTGCTGGTGTGCAGGATGTGGATGTAGTAGAGCGGGATGAAGGTGACAAAGCCGAAGTACACGAACGAGCGCAGGGCGATCACCGTTCCGAGCATCGCGAACGGCCCCCACTGGTCGGGCTGCGCGGTGCGGGTGACCCGCCCGCGCACGAGGTCGCTGCGAAACCGCTTCAGCCGTGGCAGCTCGAAGATAAGCACGCCGGCCATCAGCCAGGTGGGGATAACCAGCAGCAGCGTTCCGTGCAGCCCGAAGGCCAGCACCAGCGGGGTGATCACGACCGGCCCGAGCGCGAAGCCGACGTTCCCCCCGACGCTGAACAGGCTCATCCCGCTCGCCCGGCGCGCCCCAGACACATAGTTGGCAAAGCGCGACCCCTCGGGATGAAACGAGGCCACTCCGATGCCGCTCAACACGACGGCTGCGAAGGTCATCGTGTACCCGTGGGCAAGCCCGATCAGGCCGACCCCGAGCCCACCCAGCGCCGGTCCGAGCGGCATCAGCCACGGCAGCGAGCGCCGGTCCGACACGTGGCCGAACAGCGGCTGGATCACCGAGCTCGAGATCGTCGCAGCGAGGATCAGGGCCGAGGCCGAGGCGTAGTTGAGGTGATCACGGGAGATCAGGAACGGCAGCAGCGCGGGGATCGAGCCCTGCGAGACGTCCGTGAACAGATGGCCCGCCGATAGCGTCGCCATCGCGCGCCGGTCGACGCCGGCGTTGTCCACCAGCGAAGGTCGGCTGCGCGGAGCCGCCGAAACGACGCTCATTGCGTGAGTTCTGACACCCGCTGCTTGACGCTGCGCTGCTTCTCCACCAGCTCACGTTCTAGCTGTTCGAGCTCTTGCTTGCGCTCGCGGACGAGCTCGAGCTGGGTGGCGATATGTCCGAGCGCCTGCTCCAGGATGCTGCGTCGCGCGGCGGGGGCATCGGTCTGGTGATACTCGCGGCGCAGTTCGGCGCGTGCGTTCTCGGCCTCCAGCAGCTTGGACAGCTGTTCCAGCGAGAGTCCGAGCAGGTCGCGCAACCGGACGATCTCCCGCACGCGGTCGACGTTGGCCTGCGTGTAGCAGCGGTGCTTGCCCTGGTCGCGGTCCGCCGCGCCGTCCAGCAGCCCGATCTCCTCGTAGTAGCGGATCGTGCGAGGGGTGGTGCCGGTCAGCTCGGCCAGCTCGCCGATCCGCACCGTACGTTCGGTTGCGGCGCTCACGACAGCGCCACCTGCGCCTGCTTGGTGTCCTGGACCTCGTTCTCCTCTGGTGACTGGATGTGCTTGGGCCGTGCCGCCGCGATGAACGCGCCGAGCACGGAAACCGCCGCCAGGCACCACAGGGCAGTGTGCATGTTGGCGATGAACGGCGTCAGCTGGGCGGTGGAGATGTGGTTGGCCAGGCCTGAGAACACCTTGAACAGCACCTGCTTGGGTACGGCCGAGGTGACGACCGCCAGCACGAAGGCGATCGAGATCACCGCGCCGGTGTTCTGCACCAGCACCCGTGCCCCGGCGGCGATGCCGCGGCGGTGCGGGGCGACGGTGCCCATCATCGCTGCGGTATTGGGCGAGTTGAACATCCCCGAGCCCAGGCCGACGATGAACATGTAGATGCACGGGAACACATAGCTGGTGTCACGCCCGAGGGTGGTCATCAGGGCCAGGCCGACCGCGGTGGTCAGCATCCCCCACACCGCGAGCGTCCGCGAGCCGCGCCGATCCGCCCACACCCCAGCTAGCGGAGAGGAGATCAGCATCCCGATCGCCAGCGGAGCCAGCTTGACGCCCGCCAGAATCGGCGAGTCGCCCTGCACCCCCTGGAAATAGAACACGAACACGAACATCAGCGCAAAGCGGGCCAGGCCATTGACGAACGCCGCGCCGGCGGCGGTGGAGAACAGCCGGTTTTGGAAGATCGAAAGGTCGAGCATGGGGGCCTTCTGGCGGTGCTCGATCAAGACGAACGCAGGCAGCAGCACGGTGGCGAGGATCAGTCCGCCGATCACCAGCGGCGAACCCCATCCGGACAGTCCACCCTTGGAGATGCCGAACACCAGCCCGGTCAGTCCGACCAGGAACGTGACCGTGCCCAAGAAGTCAAAGCTTCGATCCTCCGACCGGCCGGTGACCTCGCGTAGGACCGAATACGCCCAGGCCGCTCCGGCCAGCCCCAGCGGGACGTTGAACCAGAACACCCACGGCCATTTGATCGCGACGAGCGCGCCGCCGAGTACGGGGCCGATCACCAGGCCAACCGCGGCGACCATCGTGTTGGTGCCCATCGCCACGCCGAGTTGCTCACGCGGGAAGGCATCAGTGACGATCGCGGCGGCGTTGGCGAACAGGAATGCTCCCCCGACGCCCTGCAGGATCCGCCACAGAATCAGCTCCGTGCCGTTGGCCGCGAACCCGGCGCCCAGTGACGCCAGCGCGAACAGGACGAACCCGCCGATGTACGCGCGTTTGCGCCCGAACTGATCCGACAGCCGACCCGCGCTCAGCACCAGCACGGTCGACGCGATCATGTAGACGAGAATCACCCACACCAGTTCCAGCAGGCTGGTGTGCAGGCTGCGCTCCAAGTCGGGCAACGCGATAATCAGCGTGCCCGAGTTGATCGTCGCGAGCAGCATCCCAAGGCTCGTGCACGAGAGCGCCCACCACTTGTAGGAATCGTGATCGGAGCTGACTCCGATCCGCCGATCGCGTGACTCCGGTTCCGAGGAGCGCACCGCTGGTTTTGGAGACCTCTGTTGAAGCGCTGGCAGCGCTACCACCATCCTTCCCGACGAAGCTGATTCTTACGTAAACGTCAGAATAGCACCTGGGGAAGGCAGGACGGCCCGGCGTTTCGTGCCGGGCCGCCGCCGACTCGCCCTCGTCTCAGCGGACGGTGATTACGCTGACCGGGCTGTAGGTGGTGACGTGGTGCTTGGCCCGCGGGTCCACCTGCTGGACCTGCACGTAGTACTTGCCGGGCGTGACCGACCAGTAGCCACGATAGGTCTCATACCGCGGCTTGTTTGACCACTGGGTCCGGTGCCCCTTGACCTGGCGGAGGGAGTCGTAGAAGCCATCCGCACCGCCGTCGGTGGGCACGATGCCGTGTCTGGGCGCCTTGGAGGTCAGATTGATGAATGGCTTGTACTTGTGGGCGTAGATATTGGCGTCGTAGACCTTGAAAGTCTGCCTGGAGCCGACTCTGATGACCGCGCCATTGCACGGGAAGGTGATGATCGGGATCTGTGATCCCGCGCTGGCGTGACAGGCCTTGTGCGTCTTGCCCTTGGCGCCGGCCGGACCGGCGAAGGCGAGCAGGCCGGCGAGCATCAGTGCCAGCGCGCCCAGGCTGGCTACCCGCACAATTGCATTCTTCATCTCACTCCCTCTGTGAAGTTGAACTTGGGTCTCCCGGCCGTTTGGTGCGCCCCGCGGGCGTGTCCGCCCGCGATTGAAATCCCCAGCCGTGTGAGAAGTTGCTCGGTCAGGTCTCGAACGCCGCCACGGTGGCCAGGATCACGAACGCGGCGATCAGCGCCGTCCCCTCAAACACTGTCGCCTCCCCGTCTCCGGTGATCTGCCAGACGATCACCGCGGTGCCGAGCAGGGCACCGGTGTAGACGGGCGCCAGCGCAAACGTCAGCGAGGTCGCCGTCAGCAGCGACACCAGCACGAGCAGCGGATAAAGGAACGCGGCGATCTGCGCCACCGAGTTCTTGACGATCGAGATCGCCAGCTCGGAGCTGCCCCTGGCTGCCATCGAGATGCCCGCGACGTTCTCCACGGCGTTGCCGGCGATCGCCACGATCACCAGTCCCGCAAAGGCCTGGGAGATGTGCAGCGTGCCGATTGTGGGCTGCAGCGCATGGATGAACCAGTCCGAGATGAATGCCGACGACGCGCCGCCGGCGACCAGCAGCGCCAGGCTGGTCACGGTTCCGATCCGCGGCGTTCGCGGATCGCTGTCGGAGGCCGTGTCTGACCGCAGATACTGCACCACCCAGGCCGCGTAGACGACCAGGATCGCGGCGGCGCTGACGATCGAGATCGTCTTGATGTGATGGCTGGCCGAGTCGTGGGCCGAATCGGCCAGGCCGACCAGCACGATGATGAATGACGCGATCAGCAGCAGGGTCGCCGTGTCGTTGGGCAATCGCGGACTGAAGCGCATCACACCGTCGTCGGCGCGGCGGGCGCCGGCGACGATCACCAGGCCCAAAACCAGCAGCGCGTTGACCAGGATCGAACCCAGGATCGCGGTCTCGGCCACGATCTTCTCGCCGGCGTTCAGCGCGAAGATGA
>CALAQT010000062.1 GCA_937888775.1 uncultured Actinomycetes bacterium
GAGATATTGGCGTGACTGGAGTTCAGACGTGTGCTCTTCCGATCTGAGGCACCGCGGCGCCCGCCCCGGTGCGCTCGCCGGAGTAGGGAGCCCTCCGCGGAGAGGCCCAACATGGCAGCCTGTGGCGCATGTACCACGTCGAGCTGCGCCAGTTCCCGCACAACCTCAACCGCTTCAACCTCGACTCGCGCGAGCTCGGCTTCATCGTCGTGCCGTGGGTGCGCGAAAAGGTCGTGGACCTGGGCGAACGCAAGTGGAGCCCCCACGAGGCGCGCCTCACCATCCTCGAGGGCCCCAGGCTGGCGGTGGAGGAGCTCTCCATGGGCCGCGGCTGGCGCGCTGCCCAGCACGAGTCCGAGGACGTGACCGAGCGCATCCTCGACGAAGCGCGGGCCGCCATGGATGCCGCTGCCGCCGCAGCTGCGGCGCCTGCGCCCGTGCCCGTGCCCGCCGCGCTCTCGGATCCGCTTGCGCTGGGTGTCGCGCTGGCCTCGCTGCTCGGCTCCGATCCAGAGGGGCTGCTGTCGGCCTGGCGGGAGATCGCCGCGCGCGCACCCGGCCTCTCGCCGAGCGAGAGCCTCGCGCTCGCCGAACGCGAGATCGGCCCCTCCGGGTCCCAGCCGGACTCAGCGCACGGTCGCTAGACTCACGGTCCCGTGGTGGGCGTAGCTCAGTTGGTAGAGCTCCTGGTTGTGGTCCAGGCGGTCGCGGGTTCAAGTCCCGTCGCTCACCCTCCTAAAGAGCCTGCAAATTAGCGATTCTTGCGCTGGCGCAGTGCTCCGCCGTCGGCCGCTGGGGAACAATTGGGGAACAATTTCTCGCGAAAGTCATGGCGGTCGGCCATAGAACGAGGCGAGGCCGCGCTGCCCGCCGAGGCCGATAGCGAGCTCGCCTATCGTGGTCGCGCGCTCAACAACGCGCCGACGAGAGCAACCGGCGCTCTCTCTAGTGAGGCAGTCAGACGCTGCCTTGCGCGATCAGCAGAACCATGCCAGGGCCGACGAGCACGAGGCCGGCGAGCTGCTCGGTCACCTCCCGCATCGTCTCGCCGGCGCGGCCGCCCAGGCGGCTAGTGGGAGTGATGCCCGCGCACCGTCGCCCAGGACTGCCAGGTGATGCGCAGGATCACGAGCGTGATCCCTAGGCCAATCATGGGATCTGCGATCGGTGCCCCGAGCGCCACGACGATCGCAGAGGCGATCACAGCGAGGCTCACGTAGGCGTCTGCTCGAGCGTGGTGCCCGTCAGCCACGAGGGCGGCGCTGTCCAGTCGTTTGCCGGCGCTCAAACGGATGCGAGCAGCGATGAAGTTGCCTGCATACCCGATCGCGCCCGCCAGCGCGAGCATCGCAAGATGAGTTGGGGCCGCCGGATGGATGAAGCGCCCGATTGCCTCGTAGCCGGCCACGCAGGCGCTGATGAAGATCGCCGCCACGACCGCGAGGCCGGCCCGCCGCTCCGCCAGCCGGGAGCGCAGGGCGAACGCGATCGCAAGGGGCACGGCGGTTAGCGCATCGCCGAAGTTGTGGATCAGGTCAGCGAGCAGGGCGATGCTGCCGCTGGCGAGGAACACCGCGAGCTGAGCCGCCGCCGCGAGACCAAGGACCGCGAGTGACAGCGCGACCGCACGGATGCCCTCGCGAGAGCGCTTGATGCTCTCGTCCACCAGGCCATGGGAGTGCCCGTGCTCGCCATGATCGTGGTCGTGCTGCTGGTGGGGATGATCGTGCGCATGGGCGCCGCCATCGGCCACGCGCTCGGATTGTTGCAGTGCCAGACCCAGGTGGCGGTGAGGCCCGCGGTGGGGATGGCTGTGGACCCGGCTGCCGTGCCGGTGGGTGTCCTGATCGGTCGCGTCAGGGGCGTCTGAGACCACCGGTTCACGCTATCGCAGCGATCAGCAGGCCACGCGACTCGGGCTCGATGTGGGAAATGCTCATCCTGGCTCGCCCGCACGGGTGCCAGTCCGCTTCGCGAGCGGTAGTCGCAACGTGAAAGTTGCGCCGTGTCCCACGCCCTGGCTGGTGACGGTGACCGTGCCACCGTGAGCCTCGACGATGGCGCGGACGATCGCAAGGCCGATGCCGGTTCCGCCGCTGGCGCGGGAGCGGGCAGGGTCGACCCGGTAGAAACGCTCGAAGACCCGGTCCACATGCTCCGCTGCGATCCCTTCGCCCGTGTCCGCGACCGCGATCTCCAGGGAACCGCCGCGTTGGCGCGCGCGCACCCGGACGTGACCGTCTCGGGGTGTGTGTCGCAGCGCGTTGGCCAGGAGGTTGGCGAGGACCTCCGCGATGCGCCCGGGGTCGACCTCGATAGTCGGCAGACGCGGCTCGATCTCGATCTCGAGCGTGACACCCTCCGCGGCGTATGCAGGGCGCGCGGCCCGGACCGCATGGTCCAGGATCTCGGCAGGAGGGGTGGCGGTCGGGTGCAGGTCGAGTTGGTGCGCCTCGGCCCGCGAGACCTGCTGCAGGTCATCGACGAGCCGGCCGAGCCTGCGCGTCTCGGTGCGAATCGCGCCCCAGTTCTCGCTGTCGGTGGGAAGCACGCCGTCGGCGAGCGCCTCCAGATAGCTCTCGACCGTCGCCAGCGGGGTACGCAGCTCGTGCGCAACGTCCGCAAGGAGTTGACGGCGCGTCTCCTCAGCGTGCGCGAGTGACGCGGCCATCTCGTTGAACGAGCCCGCCAGCTGCGCGAGCTCATCCGTTCCCCGCACAGGCACCCGCGCATCGTGATCGCCAGCCGCTACGCGCTGTGCGCCGCTCGCGAGGGCGCGCACGGGCCGCACAACCCGTACCGAGACGGCCCAGCTGAGCACGAGCGCCGTCGCCACGGCCGCACCGATGGCGATCCCCAGGGAGAGCAGCGTCGCGTCGCTGAACGCCATGTCGAGGTGGTGCGCCACTTCGGGGGGCACGTACCCAAGCGCGTCGCGAACATGCCGCCGGAAGATGCCCGGTCCCAGCGAGAGCGCGAGCAACAGCAACGTGCCCGCTCCGGCGAGCACCACCAGCAGCTGGCTGGCGAGCAGCTTCGCGGTGAGGCTCCTCGACAGCAGCGCTCTCATCCTCCGTCTCCCATTCGGTAGCCGACGCCGCGCACCGTGCGCACGTACCGCGGGGCGCGTGGATCGTCGCCGAGCTTGCCGCGCAGATTCGCGATGTGTACGTCGACGACGTGATCGTCGCCGAACCACCCGGCTCCCCACACCCGCTCGATCAGATGCTCGCGGCTGAATACCACGCGAGGCGCGGCGGAGAGCGTCTCAAGCAGGTCGAACTCGATCTTCGTCAGCTCGATTGGCTTCCCTGCGCGGCGCACCTCGCGCGCGCCGGGGTCGATGTCGAGATCCCCGAGGTGCCGCACATCGGTCGCGGCGCCGCGCGGGACGCGAGGCCGGCGCAGCATCGCTCGGACGCGTGCCATCAACTCGCCCGGGGAGAACGGCTTGGTGACGTAGTCGTCCGCGCCGGTGGAGAGCCCCACGATGCGGTCGATCTCCTCAACCCGCGCGGTCAGCATCACGATGTAGGCGTCGCTGAAGCTGCGGATGCGCCGGCACGCCTCGATCCCGTCGATTCCAGGCAGCATCAGGTCGAGCACGATCACGTCGGGATCGAGCTCGCCCGCCAGCTCGACCGCGCGCTCGCCGTCACCGGCGGTCGCGACCTCGAACCCCTCGCGCTCGAGATAGCTTGCCAGGACCTTCACCAGCGGCGGCTCATCGTCGACCACCAGCGCACGCAGACCGGCGGGCGCATGCCCGCCGGTCTGCGATGGACGGTCAGCTGCGTTCATCAGGACTTGGCGATGAAGGCTCCGTGCCACCAGTGCGGCCAGACTGCACCGGTCGTGGCGTTCACCGAGATCATTCCGGTGATCTTGCCGTCCTTGAGCGTCTCGAGGGTGTAGTAGCCCGGGAACACGTCACCGCCGGTCTCGACGACCACGCCCGGCTCGTTCGTGTCGAGCCAGCGCTGGGCGAGTGTCTGAGCCTCGGCGAGCGACACCGTGCCGCTCGCCGACGGCGGGGTCCGGGTCGTAGCACTCGACCCGCCTGAGCCGCCCATCATTCCGCCGGAACCTGAGCTGCCCATTCCGCCGGAGATTGAACGGCCCATGTCGCCTGCACCGGAGCCGGGGGTTGATGTCGAGCGTCCGTTGTGAGTGCCCATCATGCCCGCCCCGTAGCTTCCCATCATCGACGCGCCGGAGGCGCCCATCCCGTAGCGCGTGTTCCACATCATCGCCGGCCCGTACTCGATCGACACGAATCCGCTGCTTGGGTCGACGAGCACCTCGGTCGCCGCATTGCCGTTCTTGTCGACGAGCTTGGCGTAGAAGTTGCGTTCGAACTGCATCACCTCATCGACGCGCAGTCCGAGCCGGCCGGCGAACTGCTGGGCATCTGCTCGGGCCGAGCTCAGCGACCGAACGGGTGTCGAGACGCTCGGCCGGTAGCTGTAGCGCCCACCCATCATCTGCCAGCCCCCAAAGGCCGAGGGCCCGCCGTTGCTCGCCGCGAAAGCTGCCACGCCGCCGAGCGCGACGAGCAGGAGAAGGACAATCCCAATGGCTGCCGGCTTCCTTGACCGCACCGCCATCACCCCCTTTCCGGCATCGAGCGAGGGCCCAGCTTGTCACTGAGTTCATCGTAGGTCTTGATGTCGATCTCGCCACCAGCCAGCCGGCGGTCGAGAGTCTCGCGCGGCCCCTCTGAAAGCGCGCGAGGCGCCCGGTGATCGTCGCTGCGGGTCGGGAGCAGTCGCGCGACGACCCAGGCGACCAGCGCCAGGACCGCAATCCACAGCACGGCCATCAAGACCCAGCCGCCTGCTCCCATTCCTGTCTGCATTCCGTTGAACATGACTGACCTCCTTGTAGATCTGCCATGACTATTGAGGGTGAGGATCAACTCCTCACCGTGCCTCTCGTCAAGTCTTCGTCAAGACGGAGCACCCAGGCGCTAGCGGCCGTAAACCCGCACAGTCCGGCCCCGCTGCCTCGCCGCGAGATGCGCGGTCGGCAGCCGGCCGAGATCGGACTCCTCCGCCTTCTGCGGGCCGCCGCCGCCCGGTCCGACGAGTCGAAGGCGCGTCGACCTCCCATTCGGCGCCCGTCGCGAGTGGTTCGGCTGCGAGACCGGCGAGACACCCCGATTCTCAGCGATGGCCGAGGGACCTCGCGCCAGCGGCGCCCAGCGCGACGACGACGCGCTATCCTCTTTACAACTGTACAATTGTATGGCAGAACACAGTCGCTGACGTGTCGGATCGGGCAAACCCGCCGACCACGTCTTGGCCAGTCGCAGCCGCGGTCTGGTTTCCCTCCGGCAACACAGGTGATCGCAATGACCAACGACGCAACACAGACAGCGGATCCCGACACATCGGTGGTTGAGGATCTCACGACTGACACGTTTGACGAGCGGGTTCGCGACGGGCTGACGGTCGTGGACTTCTGGGCGCCGTGGTGTGCGCCATGTCGCGCGATGGCGCCGCAGATCGAGCGCGCGGCACATCTCCGCCCGCAATACCGGTTCGCGAAGGTCAACGTCGATGAACAGCCGGAGCTCGCGACGCGCTTCGCCGTGCGCTCGATCCCGACGCTCGCCGTCATCCGCGACGGCACGCTGATGGGCACCGCCGCCGGCCTCGTGGGCGCCGACGATCTCGTCGCCGCCCTGGACCGCGCCGCTTGAGACCTCGGCGCGGTTGCCCGGACCGATGATCAGCGCGCTCGGCTTCGGCCTGATCATCGGTCTGGCGGTCGGAATGGTGGGTGGCGGCGGAGCGGTATTGGCGGTGCCGGCTCTCGTCTACGCCGTAGGGCTAGGCGTCCACGAGGCGACAACCGTCAGCCTCGCCGTCGTCTCGCTCGGGGCCGCCGCCGGAGCGGCGGGTCAGGCACGCCGGGGTGCCGTCTGCTGGGCATCCGCGGGCTGGTTCGCGCTCGCGGCCGCGCTCGGCAGCATCATCGGGACGCTTGCCAACCGGGCGCTCGGCGGCGAGATCCTGCTTCTGCTGTTCAGCGGCGTGATGCTCCTGGCGGCGCGCGCCACCTGGATGCGCGCGGGCTCGGGCATAGTCAAGGGCAGCGGATGCCCGCCCGCTCGCGCCGCCGTGCTGCTTCCCGTCGGCCTTGGCGTCGGCGCGCTCACGGGGCTCGTCGGCGTCGGTGGTGGCTTCGTCGTCGTCCCCACGCTCGCGATCGGCCTCAGCTTCGGCTTGCGCGAGGCGATGGCGACGTCGATCGTGATCATCGCGATCGTCTCGCTCTGCGGCCTGGTGTCCCATCTCGCTCTCGGCAACAGCCTTGACGTCCCGGTCACCCTGGCTATGGGTGGCGCCGCAATGGCCGGCGCCTACGCGGGCCCGGCTCTGGCGGACAAAGTCTCAACCGAAGCACTCGGCCGCGCGTTCGCGCTGCTCGTGGTCCTCGTCGCGGTCGGCGTCGTCGGCGCCACGCTCGCCGGAGTCAGCGTCTAGGCCTATCACGAACGGTGCCGCAATGACACAACTACAAGTTTGTACACTGGATTGGAGGTCTGTTCTATGAGCGTCGCAACGTCACCAACATCCTCGATATCCGCAGCGCAGCTGGCGGATCGGCTCGCCCGAGGCGAGCGCATGACCGTGCTCGACCTTCGCGAGGATGCCGAGTGGGGGATCGAGGCGCCGTCTGCGAGCACCCGCCATGTGCCGCCCTCCGACATGCTCGCTGACCCGGTCGCGGTTGCCCGGGAGCTCAGTGGCCCGGTCGCCGTCGTCTGCAATCGCGGGTTGACGGCGCAGCCCGTCGCCGAGGTCCTGCGCGGGCTCGGCATCGACGCGATGGTCGTGGAGAGCGGCATGCGCGGCTGGATCGTGGCGCTGCAGGCACGGCCCGTGGACCTCGGGATCGAGGGGCTCGTGGTGCTACAGATCCAGCGCCCCGGCCGCGGATGCCTCTCGTATCTGCTCGCGGCCGACGGGCAGGCGCTGGTCGTTGACCCCGCGCCGGATGCCGCGTTCTACGTGGCGCTCGCCCACGACCTCGGCGTCCAGATCACCGACATCCTCGACACCCACCTCCACGCGGACCACCTCTCCGGGGCCCGAATGCTGAGCGAGCTGACCGGCGCCACGCTGCGTCTGCCCGCGCTCGCGCTCGGGCGCGGCGTCAACTACACCGAGCGCGTCGAGCCGCTGCGCGACGGCGACACCATCATGCTGGGCCCGGTCAAGCTGCACGCGCTCGCGCTGCCGGGACATACGACCGACATGACCGGGCTGCTAGTCGCAGATCGCGCGCTCATCGGCGGCGACTCGCTGTTCCTCGACGGAATCGCGCGGCCAGATCTCCAGCAGAGCGACCCCGAGGGGGCTAGCGCGATGGGCCGCATCCTCCATGAGACGCTGCACGACCGAGTACTCACGCTCGACGAGGACGTCGTGCTGCTGCCCGGCCACACCCATCCCGGCGTGCGAGCCGATGCCGCCGCGTTGCGCCTGGCCGACGTGCGGGTGGCGGTCCCAGAGCTGTCGATCGACGATCCCGGCGAGTTCGCCGCGAGGCTGTTGAGCGATATGTCGCCACGGCCTGCCAACTATGAGGCGATCATCGCCGTCAACGCCGGCGCTCACCCATTCGACCCCGAGCTGGAGACGGGCGGCAACAGCTGCTCGGCCCGCTAAGAGACAGCGAGTAGACAGGAGTCCGCAAGCCATGACGCTTCCCAGCCCCATACCGGTCGACCTCGCCGAGATGATCGCCGCGCGCCTGCGCGTGATCGGCGACCCGACCCGCATCCGCATCCTCGATCTCCTTCGCGACGGCGATCTCTCGGTCACGCAGATCACCGAGGACCTCGGCACGAGCCAGCAGAACGCGTCCAAGCACCTCGGGGTGCTCCTGCAGTCCGGCATAGTGGCCCGGCGAAAGGACGGCAACAGCTCCATCTACAGCATCGCCGACAGGGGAGTCTATGAGCTGTGCGAGCAGGTCTGCGGGGGATTGCAGCTGCAGCTCGCCGAGCTCACGGCCCTGGTCGAGGGCACGCGCTGAGCGCTTGAGCCGCGCGGCCCGCGACTCCTCGGCACGCGCCTGCAGAGCTTCCAAGAGACAGCCTCAGCGACCCCGCAACCTCGGCGTGGCGGGCATCCGCGTGCCGTCAAGGGCGAGCCGGCGGTAAGCAGTCGCCCCTGATCGGGTTCGGTAGTTGCGTCCGATGCTCAGCGCGGCGCTGGCGGGCACGATCTGACGATGACGCACAACCGCGGTGCTACACAACTCGACGCGCACACAACAATAGAGTTGTGCTACTATGGGGCGAGATGAACGCGTGCTGCACACACCTTCAAGGAGGAGTCCACCGATGAACGCCACCGCATGCTCCCGCCCGGCGCACCAAGAAGACACTGCGAACGTCTCCCGCTGGCCGCTGGAGCGCGTGCTGTTCGCGCTCGCGGGCAGCATGACGCTGCTCAGCGCCGCGCTCGCGGCCACCGTCTCCGCGTGGTTCCTGCTGTTGACGGCGTTTGTCGGCGTCAACCAGTGGCTGTACGTGCTCTTCGGGGCGTGCCCGGCCTCGCTGGTGCTGCGCCGTGTGTTCTCGCTGCGCTCCGTCCTCTACCCGCGCCAGGAGGCAAGCTCATGAGCACGACGACCGCGCCCCGCGCCGCCGAGCCCGCCGGCGTGCCGATCGAGCACCGGGCGCATGTCGGGCCGATCGGCCGGCTCGGGCGCTACACGGCGACGCATTTTCGCACCGTGCTGGCCGGATGGCTCCTGGTCGCCCTCGTCCTTGGATTCTTCGCGCCGAAAGTCGAGAAGGCGCTCTCCGGCGCCGGCTGGGAAGCGAGCGGGTCGCAGTCCGTCCAGGCCCGCAAGCTGGTCGAACGCGACTTCAGGGGGCTCGGCAGCTACGGCCTGATGACGGTTGTCTATTCCCCGACGCAGACGGTCGGCTCCCCGGCGTTCAGGTCGGCCATCGTGCGCGTCGAGCAGACGCTGCGGGCGAACGGAGCAGTGCGAAGCGTCGTGGCTCCAGCGCCGGGCCTGTCGATCTCAGCCGACGGTCACACCGCGATCGTGCAGGCCGGCGCTGCGCGCAACCCCAACGAGATGGTCGCCGCCGCGGACGGCCTGAAGGGCACGCTGCACAAGCTCTCGGCGGGAGCGGTGGTGGTCAACCTCACGGGCGCGGCCGGCATGTGGTCGGACTTCAATGCGGCCAACCGCTCGGCGATGCTCAAATCGGAGGTGATCTCCTGGCCTGTGACGCTCGGCATCATGCTGCTCGCCTTCGGCTCGCTCGTGGCCGCGGGGCTGCCGCTGATGCTAACGATGATCGGCCTGCTGGCTGCAGCCGGCTCGCTCTACCTCGGCACGCGCATCATCCCGATCTCGATCTGGGCGATGAACTTCGCGCTGATGTTCGCGCTGGCTCTGGGAATCGACTACGCGCTGTTCCTCGTGATGCGTTTCCGCGGCGCCTTCTTCGGGTCCAAACTCGACGCGGAGGAGGCCACGGCCGTGACTATGGACACGGCGGGCAAGGCCGTCCTGTTCAGCGGCGTCACGGTGCTGATCTCCCTCACCGCGGTGATGCTCGTCCCCAGCCCGGCATTTCGCAGCATGAGCCTGGGGATCATGCTCGCGGTCATCTTCGTGCTCGCTGCGACGCTCACGCTGCTTCCTGCGGTGTTGGCGAAGCTCGGCCCCAAAGTGGACAACCTGTCGCTTCCGTGGGCCCATTCCGGCGAGCACCGCTCGGCGCGGTTCGCCGCGTGGGGCGAGCGCCTGTGGCGGCACCCGTGGCGCTACGGCGTCCCTGCGCTGGTGGTGCTGCTCGCACTCGCTTACCCGGTGACGCAGCTGAAGACATCGATGCCCTCGATCAAGGTTGTCCCGACCACGGACTCCTCGCGCGTCGGCTACAACCAGGTGCAGGCAGCGATGGGGCCTGGCTCCACCGGTCCTCTGCAGATCGTCGTCCCTGCCTCGCAGGCCGCCTCGGTCGCCCGCATCGCCCAAAGCGACCCCGGCATCGCCCAGGTGATACCCGCCCAGCCCGGCAGCGGCGGGCTCGCGGTCGTCACGGCCATCCCGCGCCAGGACCCGTCCAACCCGGCTGTGGGGGCGACGATCGTGCGCCTCAGGGGCGAGCTGCCCGCCGGCGCGCTTCTTGGTGGTGCTGTCGCCGAAAACCATGACCTGCAGAGCCTGCTGTCAGCCAAGACGGCCCTCGTGATCGGCGTCGTGCTCGTGCTCGGGTTCCTGCTGCTGCTGTTCGCACTGCAGGCGCCCCTGCTCGCGGCGGCTGGCGTGCTCACCAACCTGCTGGCCACGGGCGCCGCATTCGGCGTAGCCAAGTGGATATTCCAGGACGGCGCCCTTCACTCGCTGCTCGGCTTCCAGCCCCAGGGCTTCCTCGACGCCTGGGGCCCCGTGTTCTTCTTCGCGATGATCTTCGCGATCTCGATGGACTACACGATGTTCCTGC
>CALAQT010000063.1 GCA_937888775.1 uncultured Actinomycetes bacterium
CAAGACGCGAGCCAGCGCTCTTTGCTCACTGGCAGGCAGGCTGCGGGGCTTCAGGCTGGGTGATGGGAGCCCGGTGAGCTGAGAGGTTCACGCCGGGATCTGAGAGAGCCGGGGGGTGAGATTCCCCCCGGCTACTCGCCTTAGCCACGAGGCGTGGATCGGCGTATGCACGAGGATCAGGTTCGCCCAGCGGTTCTCAAGCCGGCAGACGGATGCCTGCCCGCGGTGCGAGGATCCGTTGTCGACGATCCAGAACACGCGCCGCGCGGAGGCGTAGGGCTCCCTGGTCATCACTTGGTCAACGAGCCGGTGCGCAGCGTCTCGGTCCCGGCCAGCACGGCGTCGAGCTGCTCTCTGAGACCGTGAAAGATCTCGCGATCGCCGTCGTCGCCCAGCTTGCGCGAGCGCCCGGCGAAGGTGGCGTGCCCGTCCGCGCTGGCGGCGAAGTTGGCGGCCGTGTACGGCCGACCGGAGGGCGCGCGGGACCCGAGCCGTAGGCCAGCGAGCAGATCGCTCGCGTGCACCGATGCCGAGTCGCGGAGCAGCTGGCGAAAGCGCATCGGGTCCGAGCCTACACCGGCCCGGCCCCGGGTCACATTGGCCGGCAAGACCGGTTAGGCTGCGGCGCGATGGACTTCAGAGCACTCGACCGCGGGGAGCTCGTGGCGACGGTGGGCGGGGTCTTGCTGGGCGTATCGCTGTTTCTGAGCTGGTTCTCGCTGGCTAATGGCAATGCGGTGCTCGACGGCTGCAGGGGTCCTAACTCCGGCTGCACGGGCTGGGGGTCGCTTCCGGTGATCAAGTTCCTGCTGCTGGCCGCCGCGGTTGCTCCGGCGATCCTGGCCTACATCATCGTCCGCGGCCATGCGCTCTCCTGGCCGCGGGGAGAGCTGACCGCTGTCACCGCGCTGCTGGCCCTGACCGTGACGCTGTTCGTGGGTCTGCTCGATAAGCCCGGCACACCGCCCGGAGAGATATCGCTCAGCGTCGGTTGGTGGGCGGCGCTGATCGGGGACCTGCTGATCCTGAGCGGATCGATCTGGCGCTCGCAGGAGAGCGGGGTTCGGCGCAAACCGCCGGGGATCCTGTGAGCACAACGCCGACGAACGCCCGGCCTGATCGCAACCTCGCGCTCGAGCTGGTCCGGGTCACCGAGGCGGCCGCACTGGCGGCGGCGCGGATGGTCGGGCGCGGTGACAAGGAGGGCGCCGACCAGGCCGCTGTCGACGCGATGCGCAACGTGCTCGACTCGGTGGCGATGGATGGCGTGGTGGTGATCGGCGAGGGCGAGAAGGACGAGGCGCCGATGCTCTACAACGGCGAGCAGATCGGTGACGGCAGCCCGCCCCGGGTCGACGTCGCGGTCGATCCGCTGGAGGGGACCCGGCTGACGGCGCTCGGGATGCCGAGCGCGCTCGCGGTCATCGCCCTGGCCGAGCGGGGCTCGATGTTCGATCCCGGGCCGTGCGTCTACATGGAGAAGATCGCCGGCGGCCCCGAGATCGCGGATCTGCTCGACCTCGACCGCCCGCTGCCCGAGACGCTGGCTCTGATCGCCGAGCGCAAGCACCGTGACATCCGCGACGTGATGGTCGTGATGCTCGACCGCGAGCGCCACCACGAGGCGATGCGTGAGGTTCGCGAGGCCGGCGCGCGCGTCAGGCTGATCCTCGACGGAGACGTCTCGGCGTCGCTGCTCGCCGTGAGCGAGAACTCTTCCGTCGACCTGCTATGGGGCATCGGCGGCACGCCCGAGGGGGTGATCTCGGCAGCGGCGATCAAGTGCAGCGGCGGCCAGTTGCTCGGACGCCTGTGGCCGCGCGACGAGGGCGAGCGCACCGCCGCCGAGGCAGCGGGCTATGACTTGACCAAGGTGCTCAACTGCGATGACCTGGTCTCCGGTGACGACGTGTTCTTCTCCGCCACGGGCGTGACCGACGGCGACGTGCTCCAGGGCGTCCGCTACCAAGGTGACCGGGGCGCGACCACCGAGTCACTGGTGATGCGATCGCGCTCGGGCACGGTGCGGCGGATCAACGCCAATCACGACCGCGCCAAGCTGCGGGCACTGACCGGCGTGCGCTACGGCTAAGTGCTGCCAGTCATAAGTCCCGTCCGCGTCAGGCAGCGAGCGTGAGTTGGGTTGTCTGGCGTTGGGCGAGCCGTTGGAGCCAGGTGTTGAGAATGTCGCGGGTGAACTTCCATCCGACTGGACTGCTGCCGCGCTTTTCCTTTCACCCTTCCCGGGCCCCAGACCGGACACATGCGCTCAACGGGAGGCAGACGCCCGGCTCTCTCGGCGCGGCACTTCTCCTTTCGTCTCCGGCCGGGCTTATGCTTTCAACGGAAAGCAGGCGCGGGCGCCGACCGAACGCGGTGATCGCTTTCGCCCACGAGCGGGCGCGCCGATCCCGCGTCAGTTGGGGCTCGCGATGCTCAGCCGACTTGTGCTTTGTTCGAAACCGGAGCGCGGGACCGCCTTGTTGGCCGATGCTTAGCGGCTCGCACCATCGCGTTCTCGGCCAGCGGGCGTGCTCCAGCTGCCGTGTCGAGCGTGGCCCGCGTCCTCGGGTTGCGGACGCGGCGGTGAGAGTGGTGGCGGGGACGGTGTCGGTGGCGAGAGCGGCGGAGGCTCGGGCCCACGTGACGTGTCGCGCGTCGACGCCGGTGCCGGTTCCGCTGGCGGCTCTGGCGGCGCCTGTCTCTCGCGCATCTGCTCGGTGACCTCACGCAGGTGTTGCGCGGCGGCGGTCAGCTCCTGGGAATGCTTGAACGGTCGCGCGAGCGCCTCGCGTGCCCTCTTTGCTTCCTGACACGCCTCTTGCTGCTTCGCGGCCAGGCGTCCCTGTAACCCTTCGAGGTCGCCGATGCGGTGCTCGAGCTGGCGGATCAGCGTAAGCGGGTTCTCTCGCAGATGCGTGAGGGTGGCGTGCGCGGGCTCGGCCGCGAGCCCGTCGAGCGCGAGCACTGCTTCACGACCGCCGGCCTGGTAGTCGACCCGGACGACGCCGACGACTTGCAGGCCGCCGAGGTGCGCGACGGGCATTACCTTCCCCGGCTGAGCGCAGGCTGCCCACGTCGTGAGCAGCTCGCCGCCGGCTTTGCGTTCGGTGACGGTGTTGCCGTTGATCGTGATCGCGAACTTGTCCGCGCGCGTGTCAATCCGCCGGGTGAGCGCGTTGGCGATCGCGGCGAGCTCCTGGCCGCGTGCCTTTTCGCGCTCGATCGCGGAGGTGACGGTGTGGCGCAGGGTGTCCTGGTTTCGCCGCCACGCGCGCTCGAGGCGCTGCAGGCGGGTCAGCTCGGCGTTCGCTTGGGCGTGATCGAGAATCAGCGGGTCGCCGGAGGCGAGCGCTTTGACTTCGGCAAAGGACAACGCGTTGTCGCCGATGTCCTCGATCGCACGAACGTCGAGCCGGCCACGGATGATCTGGCTGATGAACTTGGCTTTGCGCTCGACGGTCTGCCAGCTGTACGCGTCGAAGCTGCCTTCGACGACGTAGCGGTACAGCCCGATCTCGGGGTTCTGGTTGCCCTGGCGCAGGATTCGGCCTTCGCGCTGTTCGATGTCGGCCGGGCGCCACGGGCAGTCGAGGTGATGCAACGCGATCGCGCGTGCCTGGATGTTGGTGCCGACGCCCATCTTCTCGGTCGAGCCGATCAGCACCGCGACGTGCCCTGAGCGGGCGGCGGCGAACAGGCGCCCCTTCTCGCTGTCGTTGCGCGCCTCGTGAATGAAGCGCACCCGCTCCGGCGGAACGCCAAGGTTGGTGAGCTGGGCGCGGAGCTCGTCGTACGCGTTCCATTGCGCCGACGGGGTTCCGAGGTCGCAGAAGACGATCTGCAGCGCGCCCGGGATGGGTGAGCGCTCGCCGTTGGCAGGGTTTGTGTAGGTGTGCTCGCGGGTCGCGTGCCAGAGCTCGGCGATCTTGTCGGCTGCGACCTCGAGCTTGCAGGCGCCGGCGGTCGGTGCTCCGGTCGCCAGGCGCATGTCGAGCGCGGCTTTGCGGCCATCGGTGGAGATTTTCAGCATGTTGTCCTCTTCCGGCGTGACCGTCCGGCTGCGCACCTGCTCGGCGCGGTGTCCAAGCTCGGTCAGGTAGGCGCGGATCTCTGGACCGGCCGGGATCACGACTGTCTGCGCGGCGCGTTGCCGATCCGGGCGGGCGGCGACCTTTGGTGTTGGCAGGTTGAGGTCCTCTGCGGTTTTGACGTCGGCGAAGACGTGCCACATGCGCAGCATCTCGGGCACGTTCTGAAATCGGGCGAAGCGGGTGTTCATCCGGTAGTTCCCACCGCCGGTGGGTGCCATCTCGATCTCAGTGACGGTCTGCCCGAATGTCGCCGCCCACGTGTCGAAGTGCTCGACGCCGGCGGCGGCGAGGAGGTCAGGGCGCAGGTAGCGCTGCATCACGTGCGCCTCGGTGACGCTGTTGGCGATCGGGGTGGCTGTCGCCATCGTGATCACCCTCTTGCCGTGGCGGTCGCGGAGATACTCGGCCTTCATGTGCAGGTCGCTTGAGCGCATCGACCCGTCGATCGCGGCGTCGCGAATGTTCGAGACGGTTCGTAGGTTCTTGTAGCCGTGCGCTTCGTCGACCACGAGATAGTCGATCCCGGTCTCCTCAAAGCAGATCCCCGGGTCCTTGTCCCCGTCGAGCTTCTTGGCGAGCCGTTCCTCGGCGGCCAGGACCATCCGCTCCAGCCGCTTCACGGTCAGCCCGTCCCCGCCGCGGGCGTTGACGAGCATTGCTCGTAGTTCGGCGATCTCCCGCTCCTCGTAGTGCTTCTGCGTCTCGGCGCTGACCGGGATCCGCTCGAACGCCGAGCGGGTCATCAGGACGGCGTCCCAGTCGTTGCTGACCGCGCGGGCGACGAACCGCCGCCGGTGCTCGCCCGCCAGGTCGCCGCTTGAGGCGGCGAGGACCCTTGCTTGGGGATAGAGCTGCAACCACTCGCGGCTGAACTGCTCAAGCATGTGGTTGGGGACCACGACCGCGGGCTTTGCGATCATCCCGAGCCGTCGCAGCTCGGTCGTGCCGATGATCATCTCCGCGGTCTTGCCCGCCCCGACCTGGTGAAAGAGCCCGACGGCGGGCTCTGAGAGCATCCGCGCGACCGCTGCGCGCTGATGCGGCAGTGGTGTGAACGTCCGCGCCAGCCCGGGAAGCGTCAGTCGTTCCCCCTCGTTGCTGTAGTCGCGCAGCGCGGTCGAGTTAAACCGCCGGTTGTACTCGTCAAGCAGCTGCCGGGCGCGCTCGGGCTGCTCCCAGCACCACTCCGCGAACCGCTCCTGCAGCGCCCCCGCCTTCTCCTGCGCGGCCGCGGTCTCGACCGGGTTAACGACCCTTTTGCCGTCGTCGGTCTCGTCGGTCACCTGGACGGGCCGCTGCTCGAGCACCGCTTTCGCGACCTGCGCCGCCGGCATTCGGCTGGTGCCCCACTCGCTGCGGGCAAGGACCGAGCTGTTGTTCGCACGAACTGCCCAGACCGCGCCGCCGGGATGCTCCACCCGGACCGAGTCGTCCTCGAGGATCTCCGTCAGAAACTGGCGGTGCGTGTCAACGTCGATCCACGCTGCCCCCAACCGCGCCTGCACCTCGTCGGCGCCGAGGTCCGGTGGCAGCACCCGCTCAAGCCCGGCGACGTTCACCGCCAGCTCCGGGTTCGCGACGGCCGCGGCGCGCGCCTGCTCGAGCTTCTCGCGGACGTTCCCCGACAGGTACTCCGCCGCGGGTACCAGCCGCCCGTCCTGCGGATCCTCATAGACCAGCTCTCCAAGCTGCTCCCGCGCATCGCTCTCGCTCGCCCCGAGCAGCCGGGCGATCTCCTCCAGGTCAACCTGTCCGCGGGTGTCCAGGCACACGGTGAGCGCGTCCTGAGCTGTCTCGACTCCGAGCACCGGCACGCGCGGGGCGATCACCCGCCGGCTTAACAGCCCCGCGGGTGTCGCGTGCTGGCTGCTCTGGTCAAACACCTCGAGGCTCTGCACCAGCGCCGAGAACGGGTCTGAGCGCAGCAGCCGGATCGCGCGCGGGGTGATCCGCGCCAGCTGCTCCTCGCCCGTATCGGCGTCGATCCGGCCGGTGCGCCGAAAGCTGAACCGGTTGATCGCCCCGTAGCGCGCGTGGTAGGTCTCATAGTCCTCACGCAGCCGGCGGCGAAGCTGATCGATCGCTGGCGTGTCCTCGAGGGTCTGCGCCTCCAGCGCGAGCAGCACCCGGGCGCCGTCGCGGAGCCCCAGCAGATGACGCAGCTCGCCGCCGATGCTCCGCGGCACCTCGATCGGCTCCTGAACATCACCGCGCACTTCCGCGAACGCGCCGTTTGACAGGACGAGCAGGTGCCCGTCCCACAGCCCCTTCGGCGCTTGCAGCTGCCGGGCCGACGCCACGTCGAAGCTCACCGGGTCGTCGGCCGGCTGCTGTACGGGATGCGAGCGTGCGTATTGGGCGATCTCGTGGCCGTGGTGAGCGATCGCGTGTGCGACCGCGGTCGCGTCCCGCTCGCCCGTGACGCGGAGGGTCTCGGCCCGGTACATGCCGTGGCCGAGCGAGGGCTCGCCGAGCACCCGGTCGGGATGCTCGATGAAGTGCTGGTTGATCCGGGCGCTCCCGCCGTCAACCTGCACATCCGCGGTCTTCAGCCAGCTCGTCGAGAGCGGTTCGGTGCCGGCCGGGCGGCGGCGGAACACGAGCAGGTCAGTCAACGCGTCGGTGCCTGCGGCGCGGCGATGCGCGCCCGTCGGGAGCCGCAGCGCGCCGAGCAGGTCCCCGAGCTCGCTCATCTCCCGCCGCGCGGCGGGGTTCGCCGCGTCGAGTGTGTAGTGGCTGCTCAACACGACCACGAGTCCGCTGGGGCGCGTCAGCGCCAGCGACTTGAGGATGAAATGGTTGTGGATCGA
The DNA here is from genome assembly GCA_937888775.1 of uncultured Actinomycetes bacterium. The sequence continues at coordinate 6,905 of CALAQT010000063.1, forward strand.
GTGCTGCCCGGGGTTGTGCCGGGGATCGTGCAGCCGTACGTCCCCGAACGGCACGTTCCCGATCGTCAGATCAAACGAGCCATCCGCCATCCGCGTGCCGGCCGCGAACGACCCCGCGTGGATCTGGGCGTGGGGGTAGAGCCTCTGTGCGATCGCCGCGGTCGTGTTATCAAGCTCAACCCCCGTCATCTCCGCGCCTACGGGCGCCAGGCCGATGAACACGCCGGCGCCGCATCCAGGCTCGAGCACCCGACCGTGCTCGAAACCCAGCTGCACGGTGAGCTCCCACATAGCCGCCACGATCTGCGGATGCGTGTAGTGCGCGTTGAGCGTCGTACGCCGCGCGGCCGCCCACCCCTGCTCGCCAAGCCGCCCGCGAAGCTGCGCGCGGTCCCTCGCCCATTCCTCGCGCGCCTCGTCGAAGATCTCGGGCACCGCACCCCAGCTCGACCACCGCGAAAGCAGCCGCTGCTCCTCGACGGTCGCGGGCCGCTCCTCGGCCTCCAGGCGCTTCAGCACTGCCAGCGCCTGCAGGTTCGCGTCCACTCGCGCGTGAGGGCCTGACGGCGCCAGGTCCTGATCCGCCGAGCCCGGCGTGAACCTCAGTCCTGCTCGAGATCCTCCTGCAACATGATCTCTTGGATCGCCTTCTGGACGACGTTCCAGCCTTCCGGCACCGGCTCGTCGGTCTCCTCCTGGTCGTAGGTGTCGTCCGGGTCCGGGATCAGCACCAGCTCGCGGAGCACCTCGCTCTCCGCGGTGAACCTCGCCATGTTCAACCGGCCGACCTTCTCCAGATATTCCTCCTCCGGCTTGTCCGGGCCCGCCAACGCGTCCGCTCGTGTCTGGATTTCTTGCTCGGCTTGCGCCCCCAGCGCGGTGAAGAACGTCTCCTTGTCCGGGATCGCCTGGTAGCGCTCCGGGTCGACCTGCTCCCAATGGCGCATCGCCTGCGCCCCGTACCTGTTCATCGCGCGCTCGTTCGGGCTCGGTCCACAGGGATTCGAAGGAGAGCTGCCCACCGTCACGCGCCTGTGGTTTGCGGGGACGGCGGCTACCGGGCATGCCGTCCGCCGAACTCTACGGCCCATCCGATCACCTCGCATGCGCTCACCGTAAACCCGATAGCGGTCATCTGTCCCGCTCTCGCTCGACTCGCTGTTGACCACGGCCACGGCCGCGTCGGGCCCGCGGCGGCGACCTCGGGCCGCCGCGAACAAGCAGGTCGGCGACGCTCCCCTCGTGGCTGATCGCCGACAGCCGCCGGCCGTCCCGGGCCTCAAGATCGGAAGAGCGTCGTGTAGGGAAAGAGGGTAGATCTCGG
>CALAQT010000064.1 GCA_937888775.1 uncultured Actinomycetes bacterium
CGGTTCCTCCATCCGAACATCAGGCGATCAGAGGATCAATAAAGTCGTGACTCCTAAGCGGAGTTCTCACGATCGGCTGGGGATCCGTTCGGTCGCTCCTCACGATCCGCCGGCTTTCGCTCGTAAGCGCCGGACTCGTGCTCGGGTGTGTCGCGGTCACCGCGATCGCGCTGAGCACCGGATCGGGACCGGTCACCCGGCCCCACCGGACGGGGGCTTCTTCACTTGAGCCACACGGATCACTGAGCGCAAAGGTATCCATCCAGGCGGCGCATCCAGCACAGCACCCCGCCCGCCACCAGGCCCGTCACCGCGTCCGGCACGTCATCCGGCGGACGAGCGTCGACGCCCCCCGAGCCACACCTAGACGCAGCTCCGCACATACCTCGAACGCAACGCAAGCCGCGCCGCCGACGCCCACGACGACAGCGCCCGCCGTACCTTCAACGCCAGTCTCCCCCTCGGCCGGCGCGCCGTCGACGGTGGTGTCGAGCAGCAACACGAGCCAATCGAGCCGGGCGACGGGCCCGACCGGCTCGGGTGCCGCATTCGGGCCGGGCTACTGAGATGCCCGCTCTGTCGTGCGAGTCAGCAGACAACTGCAAGCGAGAACGGCTCCGGCTTGGAGGCGCCCTGCCCGTTATAGCTGCTAACCCAGACCCGCGTCGGATGGCTCCCCGTGATGCGAGCATTGGCGAATCCGGCCGCGGGACTGAGCAGCGCCGCAGTGCCGAGTACTGTCGCCACCGGCACACAGCCTGCGGGAAGCGTGTCCGACCACGTGATCACATAGTCGCCGTCAGGAGCCACTCCGGTGTCGAGCGCGCGACTGCTCGAGCGAGCGATCGTGCCGTCGGAGTTCACCTGCGCCCAATGGCGAACCGCGCCGCCGATCGAGCGCGGATCGAGCTTCACGAGCGCGACCGAGTGATCGCGGATCTGGCGAGCGCCGACGCTGTTGGGGGGGAGCGTGAAGGCGGCGTAAGCGCCTCCGGCGAGCGCGAGGAAAGACATCATGAGCGCGATGTAGGCAATCACGTTCGCGCGAGCGTGATCGAGCAGGCGGACAATCAAGAAGGCTCCCTTCCCGTCGGGTTGCGGGAGCAGACGATAGAGCAGCCGGGCGACGCGCGGGCAGGCTGACACAAGAAGGAGGTAGGGGAATGAGACTACGGATGCTGGTGACCCGAACCGCCGTCGCGACTATAGCCTCGCTCGGTGTGATCGCGGCCGTATCGGTGTCGGCCGCTCAGGGAGCTGGGATGCTCGTGGTCTCGACCTGCGGGGCGTTCGTGTTCCAGAGCGCCGCCGCCTCCGGCCTCAACACTCTCGAGTATTGCCCAGCCGGGACGAACGTTCCGCCCGGGCTGAGCATCATGACCGGCGGCAATAAGGTCAAGGCCGGTACGCGTGCGAGCTGGCAGGCCAACGCCCCCGCCGGCATTGCTATCACCAGCGCCTCGATCGCGCTTAACCAGATGTACAGCATCCACATCAACGACGGGACCGGGTGGGGCGGCGGTTTCTACTGGGCCGGCGGTGGCGCTCAGACGCACAACGGAGAGACGAGCTACAGCGTCTCCGGGCTCAACTCGGGCTACTTCGGATTTCAGGCGCTCTGCGGCTGGAGCACGTGCAACGAGTCTACCAACCCGGCTCAGCTGACGATCGAGAGCATCAACCTGGTCGCGACCGAAACGCAGGGGCCGTCGCTGGCCGCGCCCGACGGGCTCTGGCAGGCATCCGGATGGGTTCGTGGCAACTGGCCGCTTCACTTCTACGGCGACTCCCCGTCTGGGCTATGCAGCCTGACGGCGAGTCTGAACGGCCAGGTGATCCCCGGAACAAGCTCTCCCCAGACCCAAAGCGTCTGGCACCAGTGCGCCGCGCCGGCCGTCAACCAGACGATCCAAACCGGTGATTACGGGCAGGGCGCGCTCTCGCTCACGATCGGCGCGACCGACGCCGCTGGCGTCCCGACCTCCGACACGAAGACCGTTTACGTCGACAACTCAAGCCCGACGATCGCGATCTCGGGTCCGCAAGACGCGCCCACAACCGCCGGGGTCCAATATCTGACCGCGACCGCGACGGCGGGACCCTCCGGAGTCGCCGGAATCAGCTGCTCGCTGGACGGCGCGCCGAGCCAGTGGCACGCCGGCGGCAGCGCGAACATCCCCGTGCAAGGGCTGGGCGACCACACCCTCACGTGCTCGAGCGCGGACAACGCCCACGACGCCGCCGGGAACGCCGGCTGGTCCGCACCGGCAACGTGGAGCCTGGCAATTCGCGAGCCGACCGTGACGCGCGTCTCGTTCGACCGGATCGTCGGCGCCCTGCGCTGCGCACGGACCCGTGAGCGGATCCGCGTCCCGGCCCAGTTCGTGTGGGTGCACGTCCACCACCGACGGATCCGGGTGCGAGTGCCCGCCCAGACGCGGACCGTCACCCGAGTGCAGTGCCATCCGAGATATGTCCGGCGCCGTGTCCGAGTCGACGGTCATCTGGTGACCGTGAGGATCCCGGTGCTTCCCCGCACAGTTCGATCGAGCAGCCGCCGGGTCGCCTTCGGCAAGAAGACGACGATCCACGGCTGGCTCGGAACGGCCCAGGGAAACGCGCTTGGAGCTCAAACGGTGCAAATCCTCGCCGCGCCCGACAACGGGTCCGCGAGCTTCGTTCAGGAGGCCGTCGCGACAACGGCGGCGAACGGAGGCTGGACCGCCAGGCTGCCCGCCGGCCCCTCCAGGATCATCAGAGCCGTCTACGGCGGCAGCGGCTCGTCAGAGCCCTCATCCGGAGAGGCGACGGTACTCGTGCCCGCCTCGATCAAGCTGCACGTCCCGCGCATTGCTCACTGGGGAGGCAAGCTCATCCTCACCGGGCGCGTGCGTGGCGGCTACCTGCCGGCGGACGGCGAGACCGTGATTCTCTCGGTCCGCTTCGGCGGCCACGAACACGACTTCGCGCATCTGGCCGTCTCGGGGAACGGACGGTTCCGCTACGTCTACACGTTCCTACCCGGCTCCGGGGATGCGAACTACCCCTTCTCCGCAGAGACGGTGAGGGAGTCGGGATACGCGTACACCCCCGGGCACAGCAGATCAGAGATCGTCAACGTGACGCCGTAGCCCGCCCTGAGTCGACCTCTCGCCGCTGGCGGCCGCGCGCACCACGCAACCTGCGCTTCGCGCGCAGGAGCTGCCGCCCGACTGTCCTCGCTGTGAGACCTTTCGATTGGACGATCTCGACATAGCTGTAGCCCGCGACGTGAGCCGCAAGGATCTCGGCCTTCCCGCGGGCGAAGGCGGGTATCGGCGATCGCAGCGCGAGCTGCGAGCACGTCAGGATGGGCTTCGATCGGCCGCCATTCGTCGACCGCCGAGCTGGTCCGCCGAGGTCGGCGGTTGGCTCGTCGTACCGCCGCGGGCGCGGCGATCAAGCTTGATCGCCTCGCGAGTTCCGGTCCGGACTAGCCAGGCCGGTAGCGTCTCCCGCTCCGGCTGATAGCGCAGCATCTGGAGCCAGGCGAACCCGCACGCATCATCGACGTCGGCGCTCGAGGTTTTGCCTGATGGGCGACGCTCCTAGCCAGCCTGAGGGCGAGCTGCGCGTACAGCTCGGCCTCGTCACCGCGCTGCGGCGGGATGAGCTTGTCATGTCGCCAGGTCCCGCAGGCAGCGACGGACTGCACTGCTTCCCATTGGAACCTCGGCGTACCGCTTGGCGTATGCGACGTAGTCGTCGACGAGCGCGAGCAGTGCCCCATAGCCGTCGAGCTCGAGTTCCCGCTCGACCAGGTAGGCGCGGCCGAGCCCGTCGCTCGGCACGTCCGAGATGCGAACGACGCCGTTCACGCGCTGGCCGACCACAACCCTCTCGCCGGCCGGAACTCGGTAGCGAGCGAGTTCTCGGCGGTCGCCGACGCCGTCGCGGTAGGGTCGTGTGGAAGTCGCCGTCGGAACGCTCATGACCGCTGCCTCCAAGTAGCGGTCGATCCGAAACCGGCGATCTCGAACCTCTGGATCGCCACCGCGTCCTGCGCGGCCTCGATCGCCTGCGTGTCGCCGAAGCGTTCGACTGCGCGCTCGAGCTCGGAGCTCGGCCTGGCGTTCTTCAGCCGCCGGATCTCGCGGCTGGCGGCCGCGGAGGTGCTGGGCCACTGGAACGTCTGGCCGGTGCGCTCGGCAAGGGCCTTGAGGTAGTTGAGCTGTTTGGCGCTCGGCCGCTTGTCCGGCATGCTGGCCTCCTGGTCTGGGGTGGTGGGCATGCCCCAGCGAAGGCCGCGACCAGCGGCGGCTGTCCAGCATTTGAACTGGACTCTCGTTGTACGCCGTCGTGGATCCCGGTCGGTCACCAAATTGAGACGGCGGGCCCTCAAATGCTTGACCGCCGTCGTCGGGCGTGGCCCGCTGAAGGGGCTGTCCCAGCACCCCTCACCGGGAGGGGCACGGGTCTAGAGGAGCCGCCCGGAGCCGGCGAGCACAAACGCCCTACCGGCCCCCGGCAGCTCCGGTCAGCTGGCGCTGATCAGCTCAAGCGCGCGGGTCTTCTGCACGCCGTCCTCAACTGCGCGGGCGAACCGCTCGCCGCCCTGTCGGATCGGTCGGTGCCAGTCGCCGTACTCGACGATCGCGTTCACCGCCGCCCACTTGCTTCCCGGCGCGTTCCCCTGCGTGTCCCCGCGCAGGAACAGCTCTACGATCCGCCCCTTGACCTGCTCCCGCCCCCTCCGCGTCCGATCGGTCATCGAGTCCTCGATACCGGACGGGTAGAGCTCATCGAGCACCTTCTGCAGCTGGCGCTCAGAGCATCGCTCCGATGCCAGCTGGTTGCCGGTGGCCTTGAACTGCTCGTAGTAGTCGATCGACAGGTCGAGCACCCGGCGCGCCTCGTGAACGCGGCGGCTGATCTGCTCGGTGTGCCGGATCGAGAACTTCTGTTGGGCGCGCTCCAGGCCCCAGTTGAGCGTATTCATACAGACCACCCTGATCGGCGTGGTGGCGGCGATCACGGCAGTCGATCCGTCGTGGCTGTTCATCAGCAACACGTACGGCCTGACCTGGTCACCGCCGACCTCGACATGCTCCGGGAGGGTCGCGAGAACCCAGACGCGGCGACCGCCGCCCAGGCTGCCGGCGGTCTCGAAGTGCAGACTCGAGCCGAGGAGCTGGTCGACGAACTCGAACGCAGTGACGTTCTGCACAATCCGGTAACGCTCCCCAACGATCCCGAGCACGGCCCGCGTGTCCTGGCGCACCGTCGCGTAGTAGCCAGGGATCTCCTCGCACCGCGGCTCCCACCAGTCGTTGACGGTGGCGGCGTCGCCGCGGTCGACGGCGATCGGCTCACGCTCAACCCGCCACGCAAGACCGGAGGCCTCGATCGCCTCGGCGATCGTCGCCGGCGGCCGCTCCAGCACCGCGCCCAAGCCATGCCACGGCGTCTCGCGGACGGAGAACATCGAATCGCTACTCGTGATTCCTGCGGGCATCACTGCCTTCCCTTCTGGTTGTGGCCCAGCTCGGTGCGGGGGCCGGTCGCGGCGAGGGCCGCACGCCCGGATGGCGTGCGAAACTGACCCCGCGCGCCGGCTCCCGCACCGTTGCATGACCGACCGCTACTGCTGCGGGCGATCTCGGCTTCGAGGGTGCGAACCGACCAGCCGCCTTGAGCTGCGCGCTTGGCGAGTTCGCGTCGACGACTGTGGTCGGGCTCGGTCAGGAGCGCCTTGCCGTGGCCCTTGGAGAGCGTGCCTGCGTCGATCAGTTCGATCGTCTCGTCGGGGAGGTCGAGCAGGCGGACGGTGTGCGCGAGGTCGCTGCGGCTGCGACCGATCCGCCTCGCGAGGGTCGCCGCCGTGACGCTCGAGCTCGTCGAGCAGCGCCGCGATCGTTCGAGCCCCCTCGATCACGCCGAGGTCCTCGCGGGCGACGTTCTCGATCAGCGCGAGCTCGATCGCCTGCGCGCCGCCAACGGGCCCGACGACGAGCGCCGGGATCGTCGGTGTGCCGGCGATCTGCGAGGCGCGCCAGCGCCTCTCGCCTGCGATCAGCTCGTACCCGCCGCCCGGCCGGGGCTGGACGATGATCGGCTGCAACACGCCGCGCTGCCGGATCGAGTCGGCCAGCGCGGTGAGCGAGGCGTCGTCGAACAGCTTGCGCGGCTGGGACGGGTTGGCGTGGACCTCTTCCAGGCCGATGTCGCGCAGGCGACCGCCCCCACTCTGCTCTCGGCGCGGCTGTGCCACGTGGCACGCCTCGCCGGCGACCGGGTCATCGATCTGCAGCGCTCGTCTTATCTGGGGGCTCATCGTGCGCTGACCGCCGTCAGCTGCTCGGCGAGGTGGTGGTAGGCGATCGCCGGCGAGCTGTCGGGATCGCTGACCGCGAGCGGGACCCGATCGGCGGCCGCGCGGGCGATCAGCGCCGACCGCGCCGGGATTCTGACCGCGGGCGACAGGCCCTCGCACACCAGCCCGTGCTCGATCATGCGGCTGCTGATCCGCAACGGCTGCCAGCGCGTCAGGATCGCCACGATCTCCAGCGCCGGCCTATCGAGCCGCTCCGCCAACCGCCGGACCGTCCGCTGCAGCTCGCGGATGCCGTGCAGCGACTCCTCGTCCTCGGCGCTGACCGGTGCGACCACCAACTCGGCGAGCACGAGCGCGTTGACGGTCAGCAGCCCGAGGTTCGGCGGCGTGTCGACCACGACATGGTCGTAGTCGCCGAGCACCGGTTCGAGCGCATCGCGCAGGAACCGCTCGCGGCCGAGCTCGCCGACAAGCGCCAGCTCGATCCCGGCGAGGTCCCGCCCGCTCGCGATCACATCGACGCCGTGCATGCCGGTGACGATCGCGTCCTGCGCGCCTGCGCGGCCGGCGAGCACGTCGACGAGGTTCACGCCGAGCGACCGCTCCTCGATGACGAGCTGGCGAGTGAGCGCGAACTGCGGGTCGGTATCGACCAGCAGCACCCGTTCACGCCGACGGGCCAGCAACACTCCGACGTTTGCCGCGGTCGTGGTCTTCCCCACGCCGCCTTTCTGTTGTGCCACCACGGTAATCATCACGACACCTCCTGGTTGATCTCAAGCGCCCGCGCACTCGCGAACGGGCGTCCGTTGGTGAGCCCGAGCGCTCTGCGCTCGGGCTCATTCGCAAGTCGAACCTCACGCCCAGCGCGCTCGGCGCAGCCAGCGAGCAGCCGTCCAAATCGCTCCCGAACCCATGACTCGGTGTCAGTCGGCGCCGCGATGACCAGCGCTCTGCCGCTGTCGATCGCGATCAGCTCGAGCGGCTTGAGCCAGATCGCGAACGTGCTCTCGCCGACAGCGTCGAGCAGCCACGTGCGAATGCACTCCCACTCGGCGCGGTCCTCGCAAGCCGGCAACCCGAGGCCTCGACGCACTTCAGCAAGGTCGACCCGGGCCGCGCGCCGTCGTTTGCGACCACGTTCGGTGACGTAGGCCTGCTCGATGAGGATCGAGCCCGGCGGGCTCCCCCCGGCAGGGGGGTTGGGGGGGTCTTCCGGGGTTCTGGGGTTCTGGGGTTCCTTCCCCGCGCGCGCGTTGGGTGCCGGGGTTTTTGCCGGGGTTTCTGCCGCCCTTTCCCCCGGGGTTTCCGACAGCGGCGGCTCGAAAAGCGTCTGAGCCTGACCGCCGTTTGCGACCGAAACCCCGGTCAGGAATGGACGGTTCTGGGGCGAAGCCGTCCGACCGTGACCGCCCTTTACGACGGAAACCCCGGTCAGGATCGGACCGTTCGCGCTGTCAACCGTCCAATCGTGACCGCCCTTTTCCCCCATCGTGGAGGCACGACCGACCGTCGATGTGTCTGCACCCGACGGTCCGGCCGCCGCCACGAGGGGACGCGCCCCCGCTGGCGGCGTCACACGCCGGGGCGCGCGGTGCACCCCGGCGTCGGCTCGCAGACGCGGGTCCGCGATCGTCCATACGTTCGTGTTCCCGCGGCCGCCAACACCGCTGACGAGGACGATCTCGCCCGACTGGAGCAGGCTCATCCGCGCCCGCCGGTACGTCCGGTCGGCGACGCCGGCGGCCGCGCACAGCTGCTCGGCCGCGAGGTCCCGCACGGTCCCATCCGCGTCGGAGAGCGCCGCCATCGTCGCGAGCAGCAGCCTGGCCGGCCCGCGCGCGGAGCTGTACCCAAGCACGGCCTCGAACAGCTCGACGTTGATCTCGCCGTCCCACCACGGACCGGCATCGGCGAACGCCAAAGTCACGGTGCTCGCTCGTCCGCGGCCCGTCGCCCTCTCATCGACGACGACCAGGCCGCGGGCCTCGAGCTGCTCGCGGGCCTGCAGATACCGACTGCGGCAGAGTCCGGCCCGCGCCGCGGCCGCCGGCGCTCCGGGCCATGCCCGGTTCTCGCGATCGGCGAAGCTCGCGAGCGAGAGCGCAACGAGCCGCTCACCGGACACCAAGTCGTCCCGCGCGAGGACCGCGGCGATCGCTTGCCGGCTCACCGCCGACCTCCAACGCAAGCTCGACCCGCGCAAGCCGAGCGCCGGTGGGAATCGAGCCGTGCCGCTGCAGCCGGGCACGTGGATTCCGTCCCTGGGCGCGGTAGACTGCCAGCAGAGTTTTTGATTGTGCGTTGACCACGGAACGCCGGGCGGCCACCCGGCGCTTCGCGTTTAAGAGGCGATCTCACGGCGGAGCCCTCGGTCGAACCGCACCGGATCGCCTGGGCCATCGGGCTACGTCAATGCAAGAGAGCGAAGGACGTGGGGACCGAGCCGGTCGCCAACACCGGCGATCCCACCCCACCAAGCGATTGGCTCGAAGCCGCGATCCACCAGCGAATCTGCGCGACGTCCGCGCCGACTTCCCCGCATGCGCCGGCCGAACAGACGAACCCCTCGAAATCGAGGACAGCAGGCACGCCCCTGCCGCGGTCTTGAGAACCGCTAAGGGCTGGCTCGGTGCTGTCGAGCTCGAATCCCTTGCTCGAGCGTGCGGGAGCCCGTCAGACGGTGTGATGCCGCGCCTCTCGGCGACGGAGCCGCCCGGCACTCGGTGGGGTGTCGGCCAACTCTTCCAGGCAATCGATTCTGATGTTCCGGCCCGCCGTCTGGCAAACCTCGTCCAAGGCGGTCCAGCCCACCGAACCACGACGCGCAAGGAGACGAGACGCGGACGAACGTTGCGCCCACGTTGCGCCAAGCGCGGACTCCTCACAGCCGCCCCGGCACTTTTTCCCTGCAAATGGCCCCAAGCCCTCTGTCGGACTCGAACCGACGACCCCTTCCTTACCATGGAAGTGCTCTACCAGCTGAGCTAAGAGGGCGTTGGTTCCCAGCGTAGCGATTTGCGCCGGAGCCCGGCGAGCGTACTAGCCCCCGTAGGCGGCCTGCAGCAGCGACAGCATTTGCGGCGCGCTGGATGGGCCGATGGGCGAGCCGCTGGAGTCAGCGAAGCCCATCTCGATATGCGGGCCTGTGGAGATACCGACGATTCCGTAGCCGATCTCCGAGATCACCTGTCCGGCACTGACGTGCGCGCCGACGGGGGTCCAGTTGCCCGGTCCGGCGTGCCCGTAGTACACGTAGTCGTAGCCGTCCAGCGGGCTGTCGCAGTGCAGCACCGGAGCGGACGGCCCGAAGCCACCGATTCCGTGTAGGACGATGGTGCCCGAGCAGACCGCGTACTCAGGCGTGCCGCCCGGCGCCGACATGTCGACCCCGTCGTCGAGCGACCACGTACTCGGTGGCGAGACGTAGGCCTTGGGCAGTGGGAACGTGAAGCCGCCGCTGCTTGAGGTCTGAGAAGACCCGGCCGACGAGCTGCCCGAGCCACTGGAACCGCTCGGCGCGTTCTGGCCGCTGGCGGCCGGCGCCTGCGTTGCGGCTGCGGCTGCGGCCTGGGCGGCTTGGATCTTCGTCAGCTGGGCTTGAAGCCCGGCGACCTGGCCGCGGGCGGCGGCGAGCTGGCCCGCCGTGGCGTTGCGCACGCGGATCGCGGCGATCTGCCGGCTAACCAGGACGTATTGGCTGTGATCGAGGCTGTTGCGCTCGCGCAACACCTGAGCCGTGAGATTCTGCTGGCGTACTTCCAGCGCCCCTAGGCGAGTGGCCTGTGCCGCCACCGCCCGACGCGCTGCCCGAACCTGTCCGACGATCTGCACGTCCTGGTTTCGGATCCGCTGGGCAAAGGCGAGCCGCTCGAGCAGATCGTTGAAGCCGGTCGACTCGAGCACCACGCTGACGATGTCCGGGCGGTCGGTTTCGTAGCTGCTGATCAGCTGGCTGGAGAGGACACTCTCGGCCCGTGTCTCGAACGCCTCCAGTCGCGTCAGCCGCGTGCGGGCCGCGCTCAATTGCTCGCGCAGCTTCAACAGCTCGTTGCGCTTGGCGTCGAGATCGGCCTGGGTCGACGCGATCTGACGCTCCAGGGCACCAATGCTCAGGTTCAGGGTCGAGACCCGGCCAGAGGCGGCCCCGACCGCGCTCTTGAGACCGGAGATTCGATTCTGGCCGGCGCTGATCTGCTGGTCGAGCTGACTGGGGCTCGCGGCCCGCGCCTGCGGCGACCAGACGTTCAGCATTGCGGCCAGCAGGAGCCCCAGCGACACGGCGAAGGCCGCACCGACCGCGCGAAGCAGTTGCATTCTTGCGCTGGGCATAGGTTCTCTTGGACAACCCTCGGTGGCCGGCGGCTCAGTGACCTGCGCGGCCCCAGTCAGGGCGGTCAAGGTAACACGAGCATGGTGCGGGACCGCCGACCGAGCGTGGCTTGCACGAAAACCTGCATTCGTAGGCATTCGACGCCTCGCATCGAATGGCCGGCGCGGACATGGCGAACGCCTTCCGCTCGGTTGGCCGGAGGTCGTGATAGGATCCAAGTTGATCGGCCCGAGATCGTCGGCGAGCCCAGCGGGTCTATGGCGGGGGCAGGATTCGAACCTGCGAAGGCTGAGCCGCGAGATTTACAGTCTCGTCCCTTTGACCGCTCGGGTACCCCGCCGGGTTCGAGTCAGTTTAGGAGCTTTCGCCGTCTGGTGGCTTGCGATGCAGCCTGCGATCCGTCGCGTGCATCCCGTGTGAGCAGCTGGAGGCCGACCGAGTCCGCGTCGATCTCGAACGGTGCATAGCGGGGTCCGCCGAGCAGGCTGCTGCAATCGCCACCCACCGCACCGGCAGGGATGAACGGGCGCCGACCGGCTCCGACGAGGACAAACCAGTAGTCATATACGTTCGCGTCCGGACAGAAAAGCCGCCGCCAGTCAGCGGTTATCGAACGCGCTCAGGACACGTCGCGCAGACGCTGGGCCTCGGGCAGCGCCTCGAGCTTCTTGAGCGTGTGGTTCTCGATCTGACGGATCCGCTCGCGCGTCACGTTGAAGGCGCGGCCGACCTCCTCCAGCGTGTAGGGCCGCTCACCGGTGAGGCCGAATCGCATCTCGATCACCTCGCGCTCGCGCTCGGGCAGAGCCGCCAGCGCCCGGCGCAGGTTCTCCCGACGCAGCCGATCGGCGGCAAGCTCGAACGGTGACTCTGCAGTCTGGTCCTCGACGAAGTCGCCAAGCTCTGAGTCGTCCTCCTCGCCGATTGGCTTCTCCAGCGAGATCGGCTGCTGGGCCATGCGCATCACGTCGCGCACCTCGCGGACCGTTGTCTCGAGCTCGGCCGCGATCTCATGCGGCGTCGGCTCACGACCCAGTTGCTGGACGAGCTGGCGCTCGACGTGGACCACCTTGTTGAGCTTCTCGACCATGTGGACCGGGATCCGGATCGTGCGGCCCTTGTCGGCGATCGCACGCGTCACGGCCTGGCGGATCCACCAGGTGGCGTAGGTGGAGAACTTGTAGCCCCGGCGGTAGTCAAACTTCTCCACCGCCCGGATCAGGCCCATCGACCCCTCCTGGATCAGATCGAGGAAGGTCAGTCCCCGCCCCAGATAGCTCTTGGCGATCGAGACCACAAGGCGCAGGTTGGCCTCGATCATCTTCTGCTTGGCGAGCATGTCGCCACGTTCGATGCGACGCGCCAGCTGCACCTCCTGCTCGGCGGTCAGCAGGTTGACGCGGCCGATCGAGCGCAGATACAGACGCAGCGAGTCGAGGCTCGGCTCCACCGTCAGGTCGATCTCGACCTTCTTGCGCTGGTCGAGCCCGGCCTCGGCCGAGCTGGAGGCGCTCATCTCGATGCTTCCCGCCTCGGACTTAGCGGGACGCCCATCGGCTTCGACGACGTCGATCCCCTGTTCGTCGAGATAGGCGTGGAGCTCGCGAAGCTGCTCCTTGGTGGCCTCCACCTCCTCCAGACACGTCTCGATCTCAACGAAGGTCAGGAACCCGCGTTCCAGGCCCACAGCGATCAGCGGACGCAACTCGTCAAGCTCGACGATCGGAACTTCGTCGCTGAGTAGAACCACTTCCTTCGTGCTCACAGCCCCTGAGCTCCTCCCGGTGCGGACACGAGGCACCTCAGGTGCCTCCTCTCTTCACTCTCAATGCGACGCGCGATTGATACCACAATCCCAGCCGTTGTCCAGAGCCGCGCGACACTGCCGAACCCTCTGGCTCTCTACCCTTGTTGTCAGCCATGCTCCCCAGCCGTTCCTCAAGCATCCGGTTGGTCGACGTCCAGTCGTCGGCGCCCGCGCTGGCGCTGAGCCTCTCACGCGTCGGCGTGACCGGTGTCGAGAAGGTCATCCGGCTGCGCCAGAACGGATCCGAGCAGTTCTTCTCGGCCCGGTTTGAGTGCGTCGTCGATCTGGGGCCCGATCAGAAGGGCGCCCACATGTCGCGCTTTGAGGAAGTGATCAACGAGGCGATCGGTGAGGTCGTGCTCGGCGAGTCGACCTTCCGCGCCGAAACGCTCGCCGAGCACATCGCGCAGTTGGTTCGCACGCGTCAGGGCGCGCGCCGGGCCGAGGTGACGATCGAGGCCCGCTTCCCGGAGCACAAGCCCGCTCCGGTGTCAGGGATTCAGACCCAGGAGCTCTACACACTCCATGGCTGCGCGGTGGCAACCGAGCTCGGCACCCGGCGCCTGATCGGAGTGACGGCGCAGGGCATCACCGCCTGCCCGTGTGCGCAGCAACTGGTCGCCGGCGCCGCGCGTGAGCGCCTGGAAGCCGAGGGCTTCGACGCCGACGACGTGGAGCGGATCCTCAACGCCGTGCCGGTCGCCACCCACAACCAGCGTGGTCTCGGCACGCTGCATGTCGGCTGCACCGAGCTGTGCGAGGACGAGATCGACGCCGGAGCGCTGCTGGAGGTCGTGGAGCAGTCGATGTCGTCTGAGATCTACGAGCTGATGAAGCGATCAGACGAAGCGCACGTGGTGGAAAAGGCTCACCGGCGGCCGCGGTTCGTCGAGGACTGCGTGCGTGAGATGGTTCGCGGCGTGATCAAACGGTTCCCGGGATTGGATGACCTGGCGTTCGTCTCGGCGCGTCAGGTCAATCTGGAGACGATCCACCAGCACAACGTGGTGGCCGAGCGGTTCGGCACGCTGGGTGAGGTCCGCGGCGAGCTGAGCACCGGAGCCCCGGAGCCGGTTCACACGAGCCGCCAAGCCTGGCTCGACGTCGCCTGAGCCGCCGCACCCGGCCCAAACGTCATCATTGGTCCCATGCGCGCGATGTTGCTAGGCGCACCCGGCGAGCCCCTGAGGGTGGCGACGGTGCCCGATCCGGTGCCGGGCCCGGGCCAGTTGTTGCTGAAGGTGAGCGCGTGCGGCGTCTGCCGAACGGACCTGCACCTCCGCGATGGCGAGATTGAGGCCACCAAGCTCCCGGTCGTGCTCGGTCATCAGATCGTGGCCCGCACCGATGACGGGCGGCGTGTGGGCGTCCCATGGCTGGGCTGGACCGACGGCGACTGTCGCTACTGCGCCAGCGGCCGGGAGAACCTGTGTGAGCGGGCCCGCTTCACCGGCCGCGACATCGACGGCGGCTTCGCTGAGTTGACCGTCGCCGACGAGCGCTTCTGCCTGGAACTGCCTGACCAGCTCTCAGACGAGGAGGTCGCGCCGTTGCTGTGCGGGGGGCTGATCGGTTACCGGGCGCTGCGGCTGGCCGGTGACGGGGAACGACTGGGTTTATATGGATTTGGGTCGGCGGCGCACATGATCTGCCAGGTGGCCGTCTTCCAAGGACGCCAGGTGTTCGCGTTCACGCGTTCGGGCGACGAGCGCGGTCAGAAGTTCGCCCGCTCGCTGGGGGCGGCATGGGCGGGCGGCAGCGGGCAACTCCCGCCCGAACCGCTTGACGCCGCGATCATCTTCGCCTCCGCTGGGGAGCTCGTTCCAGCAGCGCTGAGAGCGTTGGCGCCCGGCGGCACGGTCGTCTGCGCGGGCATCCACATGAGCGACATCCCCTCCTTCCCCTACGAGCGACTGTGGCACGAGCGCACGATCCGCTCGGTGGCCAATCTCACCCGGCGCGACGGCGAGGAGTTCCTGGCGCTGGCCCCGCGGGTACCGGTCAGGACGAGCGTGAAGATATACGAGCTGGCACGCGCCGAGCAGGCCCTGTCGGACCTGCGCGCAGGTTCCTTTACGGGCGCCGCGGTGGTCGTCCCCTAACGCCCCAACGGGCCCCGCCGACTGTTTGGCGTAGGGTTGTAGGCATGCCTTTGATCCCGATGGTGATCGAACGGACCGCGCGCGGGGAGCGCGAGTTCGACATCTACAGCCGGCTGCTCAACGAGCGAATCATCTTCCTGG
Source organism: uncultured Actinomycetes bacterium (assembly GCA_937888775.1). The sequence goes on from CALAQT010000064.1 coordinate 14,697, forward strand.
GAACCCCGATTGACGACCAGGTCGCCAACCTCGTGGTCGCCCAGTTGCTTCATCTGGAGTCCCAGGACCCGGATAAGGACATCTCGATCTATATCAACTGTCCCGGAGGCTCGATCTACTCGGGCCTGGCGATCTACGACACGATGCAGTTCGTCAAGCCTCAGATCTCGACCATCTGCGTCGGCGTCGCCATGTCGATGGGCTCACTGCTGCTGGCCGGCGGCGCCAAGGGCAAACGTTTCTCGCTGCCCAACAGCCGGCTGCTGATCCATCAGCCCTCGGCGGGCTTTGAGGGACAGTCCAGCGACATCGAGATCCACGCGCGGGAGATCCTCAACATCCGTAAACGAGTGGACGAGATCTACGCCCACCACACGGGCCAGACGTTCGAGCAGGTTCACGACGACATGGAGCGCGACCGGTTCTTCAAGGCAGACGAGGCCGTGGAGTACGGACTGATCGATCGCGTGATCGACAAACATTGACGCGGAGGTAGTGAAGAATGGCGATGGCAGATCGAACTGCTACGACAATCTGGGAGGGCAACCTCCCGCACGGCAGTGGCGTCGTCAACGGTGCCAGCGGAGCACTGGACTCGTTGGCTGTCACGTGGGCGTCGCGGACAGACCGCTCCAACGGCAAGACCAGCCCCGAGGAGCTGATCGCCGCTGCGCACTCCTCGTGTTTCTCGATGGCGCTCTCCAACGAGCTCGGCCAGGGCGGCAACCCGCCTGAGCAGCTGACGGTCACCGCCAAGGTGACGCTCGATCAAAAGGACGGTGCCCCGACGGTGACCACCTCGGAGCTGACGGTCACCGGGCGCGTGCCGGGAATCGACCAGTCTGCCTTTGAGCAGGCGGCGCAGACCGCGGGTCAGAACTGCCCGATCTCGCGCGCCCTGGCCGGCGTGCAGATCACCGTCAGCGCAACGCTGCAGTAGCCCTCAAGTCGCCGGCGTTCGTTCACGTCGCCGGCGCGCGGCGGATCCGGCCCGATCCCTGCCCGCGGGTCTCCGGCGGCTCGGGCCGGGTCGGGCGGCTGAGCGCCCAGAAGATCATGTACGCCCCAAATACGAGCATCCCGAGACCGGTCCGGAGGTCGATGTTGATCCCGGCCGCTTTTTGCTTGACGTGTGAGGATCCGAAGATTCCCAGGGCGATCAGGATCAGGCTGTAAAACACGAACAGGCCGCCGATCAGCCGGGCGCACCAGCCCCCAGACCAGGCCGCGCAGCTCCTCGGTCGGCTTCGGCTGGGTGACGAGGGAGACGGCGATCAGCACGACGCTCCCGACGACGAAGGCGAGGATCGCCTGCCAGAAGCTCGCGCTCAGGGGTGACCCGAAGCGGAAGATCGTGTGACATGCGTTCAGTCGGTTGGTCGCATAGGCGGCGACGGTCCCGGCCACCAGGCTGCAGAACCCCCCACACTGCGGCTCGGCGCCACACCCATGGCGATGATGAAGGTCGCGAACAGGGGCGCGTTGAAGATCGAGAACAACGTCTGGATGTAGTTCATGATGTTCGAGTAGCCCTTGGCGATCAGTGCCGTGGCCACCGAGATCAAGATGCCGCCAATCGTCACCAGGAGACCGGCGCGGAGGTAGTAAGCACTGTCCCGGTCCTTGGCGAAGTACGCCTGGATCAGGTCATAGCTTACGACCGTGTTGAACGCGGTCACGTTGACCGCCACTCCCGCCATGAATGCCGCCAGCAGCCCGGTCACCGCAAGTCCCAGCATTCCCTCGGGTAGGTGGTTGCCGATCAGGTGCGGGGTCGCGGTGTTGTACTGCATGGCAGGCTGGTGCCGACGCCAAGGCCATGCACCGTGAGCACGGCGATCAGCCCTGGGAGGATGATGATTGCGGGCAGGAAGATCTTGGGAAACGCGCCGATCAGCGGCGTGCGACGGGAGGCCGACATGTTGCGGGCCGACAGTGCGCGTTGCACCTCGGCGAAGTTGGTCGTCCAGTAGCCGAAGCCGAGGACGAAGCCGAGGCCAAAGACGACTCCAACCCAGTCCGATTTGAGCGTGTTGGCACGTGGTGAATGCCCAGGCCCCTCCAAGCGTGCAGTCCCGCCTCGCCGAGCGCCTTGAACGCCTTGACCTTCTCCTCGATCCCGTGGATGCCGCCGACGGCGTGCAGTGCGACGAGCGTGAGCGACAGCAGAGCGGCAACGATCACGAAGAACTGGAGCACCTCGTTGTAGATCGCCGAGGTCAAACCCCCCAGCGTGATGTACACCAGGACCATCAGGTCTGGGCGGTGGGATCGCAGGCGGACATGGCCGGCGAGCCGCCCATGCGCGCGGAGCCCATGATGTGAAACGAGCTCAGCGACACCTGCCCCGACCCGTAGCCGGCGGCATCGGCGTCGGCCATGAACTGGTCCCGTGAGCCGGAGCGGCCGGGCTCGTAGGCGACCCGCTTGGCATGCGAGGAGAAGATCCGCCGCGCCCCCGCAGCTTCGAGCAGTTGAGCCGCGCCGTCGATCCCGGTGCGCAGATGGCCGGCGTCGAACTCCGACAGCTTGTAGCGGACGACCGGCTCGCCGTCCCTGCCGACCCGCACCTCTCCCCCGTCGCGATCGCGCAGCAGCACGCCGATCGGCGTCGTGCTCGTGAGCGCCTCGACCAGTCCGAAGCGGTGGCGCGAACCGCGCCATGGGCCGACCGGCACGAACAGGTGAGGATGCTCGGCGGCGGTCTCGTACTTCAGGCCGTAGCCGCGTGCAGGTGGCGGTGCTGATCTGAGTAGAGAGCCTGCATCACGCCCTCCCACGGCTTGAGCTCTTCGTCGAAGACTCCGAACACCACCCCGGCGGGATGAAGCTTCAGGTGCTTGCCGATGTTCTCGTTGGTCAGCCCCGAGCGCCGCAGCAGCGCCGGCGTGTGGATCGCTCCGCAGGCCGCGATCACCGCGCGCGATCGGACCGGCCGTCGGGGGTGCGCCCGACGATCCCGGATGCCGCGCCACCCTCCACCAGCACCCGCTGGACCCGGGTGCCCACGATCAGGCGGTCGCCGGCTTCATGCGCGTCGGCCAGCCAGGTCTTGACCACCGACTGCTTGGCTCCGACGCGGCAGCCCAGGCCGCAGGATCCGCACTCTCGTCCGGGGTTCGGGAAGAGGTCGAGTCGTTGACCACCGTCCCGCCGCCGAGGCACGTCCCCGCGATCAGTCCGACGCTCTGATCATGGGTCGCGGTCGGCGCCCCCATGTCAGGCGGTTGAACGCTTCGTACTCACCGCCGTCGAAATCCTGATCGTCGTAATGGTCCCTGGACTCGATCACGATCACGTCCAGCGATCACCGCGTCAGCGACGCCGAGCTCACCCGCACTCGGCAGGCCCTGCTCGGCGGGACAGAAGGTGTCGCAGATCTCTTCAAGTGCCCGGCGCTGGCGTGGTGAAAGCTCCATGTGCGGGCCCTAACGCTTCGCCGCCAGGGGTCAGACGGCTACCATCATCTGCGTCTGCGTCGGGGTCATTGAAGCCTGAACTCGCCCCTGGCGACCAGCACCGCCGATCCCCCCACGGCCACACGCCGGACCTCGTGGGGCGAGCCCTCGGCGACCGCGTGCAGGATCGAAGGACGATCAATCTCGATCCCCTGGCTGATCTCGATCCTCTCGCCGAACGCGATCCTCCCATGGCGGGCCAGGTGCAGCGCCAGCGGCCCGGCGGCCGAGCCGGTGGCAGGGTCCTCGGGTACACCGAGCCCGGGGGCGAACACCCGCGTCTTCACCCGCGATCCAGAGCTGGAAAAGCAGGTCACGCCCATCCGACCGAGAGCCGCCAGCGCGCCCAGATCAGGCGCCAGCCTCGCGACGGCGTCGTCGTCGGGCAGCTCGACGTAGACGTGGTTGGGTCCGTTGCAATAGACCTCGACCGGCAGGCCGGAGCGCGCCACCCCGAGCGCGGCGAGCAACTCGTTTTTTCCGTCGAACGCCTCCCAGGTCGGGATCGGCTGCTCCATCTCGCCATGGACAATCCGGGCGCCCTCCCGGCGTAGCGCGATCGCGATCAGGCCCGCCCCGGTCTGCAGCTGGACGGTCGAGCAGCCCAGCATCCGGCCGAGCACGAACGCGGCGCCGAGCACCGGATGCCCGGCGAACGGGAGCTCGGTGGCCGGTGTGAAGATCCGGGCGCGGGAATGGGCGCTTCGGTCGCCCCGCACCAGGAAGACCGTCTCTGACAGATTCAACTCACGCGCCGTGCGCTGCATCAGATCGTCGCCGAGCCCGTCGGCGTCGGTGAACACGGCGAGCTGATTTCCCTGCAACGGGACGTCGGTGAACACATCCAGGATGACGTAGTGATGCGTGTCCGGGTCAGACATCGTGCGCTTTGACCACTATTCGTCGGCCATCGCCAGCAGCGTGGTCACCGTGGTCCAGTTGCGTGCCGTGGCGATGACCCCGAGACCCTGGCTCGCCAGCTTGTTCCACAGCTTGGAGCGGGCCACGCCATCGGGATGCCAAGCGTAGAGCTCGCGGTCGATGGCCACGAACCGCTCGCGTTCGTGCGCCAGTTCGGAGAGCTTGTCGATCACCGGTTCGTCGAGCGCGGCCGCGAGGAAGCTCACCTGATAGCGCTTTGGCTCGGTGGCGACGTCGCCCAGCGGGTTGCGCGCCACGACCTCGGCCAGCTCGTCGCGCGTGCGCACCACGACATCGACTGCGAACCCGAACGCCTCGGAGATCAGCCGCTCGCAGTCATTGCTCACGCGCGTCGGCGCCTTGCTGCTGGAGAGTACGGCGTTGCCGCTCTGCACATAGGTGCGCACATCGCTGAAACCTGCCTCGGTCAGCAGCTCGCGCAACGCGGGCATCGCCACCCGGCGTTTGGCGCCGAGGTTGATCCCACGCAGGAGGACGATCTGCGTTGCCACGACACGAGCCTACGGCAGCGATCGGCGAGCCGGGATGCCGAAGCGCAGCCCGGCTTGTGCTCGCCACCGTAAATGCACTTAGGGCAGTGGCTTGCCCGGCGCCACGATGTACACCCTCTGCCCGGTGGCAAAGTTGCCGGTGTCGTCGGGGTTGGACGGGGGCGGCCTGAACACGTCGATGTGGCGCCCCAGGATCGCCCCACCGGTGTCGTCGGCCTCAAACCAACCGCCGTTGACCGACGCATAGGCGGGAATGAAGATGTGGCTGCCGAGCGGGAGCACGCTCGGATCGACGGCCACACTGCGCAGGTAGGCGAGTGGACGCGAGGGCCCGAGCGCGAACGTGATCCCCGGGTTGGGCACGTACTTCACGCCCACCCCGACCGACCAGCCGCCGGCGAACAACGGGAACGTCAGCCTCCCAGCGGCGTTGCGCCAGAACCCTCCGGTGCGCCAGTAGGGCGCGGCGGTCCCGCCGCTGAACGTCGCTGTGGCGGTCCCCGTCGAAGTCAGCCAGCCGCCTGATCCGAGGGCGTCGACGTGGTACTGGCGGCCGTCGAGTCCGATCCCATCGCCCTCCATCGACAGGCCCCGAGCCGAGTAGAGCCAATCGATCCGATGCGGACTGCTGAGGCCCGGAGCGCTGACCGTCCGGCCCACGAACCAGGACTCGAGCGCGGGGTAGTACTCGGTCAGCTCAAAGCCGCTCAGCCATCTGCCCGGGCCACCGACCGGCGGCGGCGCCGGCGCGCGAATGGTGTTCAGCGAGAAGCTGACGGTCACCGAGCGGGGACGCGCCGGCACAGCGGGGAGGCCGGCGATCGGCGCCAGCTTACGGTTCAGGCCGGCGCTGGCGGGCGGCAGATACTTGACCGGATCCGCCGCCACCGCCCGCGCCCACCGAGCGGCGGCGCGCCCGCGCCAGAC
>CALAQT010000065.1 GCA_937888775.1 uncultured Actinomycetes bacterium
GGAACCCCACACGGGGCGTCGTTCGTAGGTGTGCGTCAGTGCTCACGCGGCGACGTGCTGTACAGCGTCGATCACCGAGCGCGTCCTCGAGAACTCGATCGCGCCGTCCTCGATCGCGCCGAACCTCAGGCTGAGGATGTCGAGCGGGTAGTTCTGGTACAGCCGCCACGGGGCCTTCGATCCCTGTTTTTGGAACTGGTCGATTGAGCGCAGCACGTAGCCGGAGGAGAAATCCACGAACGGCTGGTGAGCGATCGACGGATCGGGGTTACGCGGCGTGCATTGCCGGTATCCGTGCTCGTCCATGTGGTTGAGCAGCCGACACACGTATGCGCAGGTCAGCTCGCTCTTGAGCGTCCACGAGGCGTTGGTGTACCCGAACGCGCTTGCCAGGTTCGGCACGCCGCTGAGCATCATGCCCTTGTAGCTCATCGTCTTAGACAGCTCGATGTCGCGGCCGTCGACCGCGACCTGCATGCCCCCTAGCGGCAGCAGGTTGAGGCCCGTCGCGGTCACGATCAGATCGGCGTCGAGCTCAGCGCCGGACGCAAGCTCGAGGCCCTTCTCCGTGAACGTCTTGATCCGATCGGTGACCATCGACGCGCGGCCCTTGGCAATCGCGTCGAAGAGATCGCCGTTGGGCACGAGGCACAGCCGCTGATCCCACGGGTTGTAACGCGGTTTGAAATGCGTGTCGACGTCGTATCCGGGCGGGAGCTGCCGCTCGATTTGCTTTCGGATCAGCGCCTTCATGACTCTCGGCCGGCGCCGGCCGAGCTGGAAGCTGAGCATCGTGAGCAGGATGTTCTTCCAGCGCACGATGGAATAGGCGACCTTTGCCGGCAGGACGCGGCGCAGGACTGCTGCGATCGGGTCTTCCGCCGGCAACGACACGATGTAGCTGGGCGAGCGCTGCAGCATCGTGACGTGCGCTGCACGCTGCGCAATCGCGGGGACGAGCGTCACCGCGGTCGCACCGCTGCCGATCACCACCACGCGCTTGCCCGCGTAGTCGATATCCGCGGTCCAGTGCTGCGGGTGCACGATGCGGCCGCTGAAGCGCTCGATGCCCTGGAAGTCGGGCGTGTAACCCTCGTCGTAGCGGTAATAGCCGCTGCACATGAACAGAAAGCCGCAGGTAAGACGCACCGTCTCCTGCGAGCCGCTTCGCCTCGCCTCCACCGTCCCCCCGCGCATCCGCCGTCGACCACTCGGCACGCACGACACGATGGTGAAAGAGGATGTTCTGGTCGATGCCATAGTCCCTTGCCGTCTGGCGAACGTAGCTCAGGATCGAGGGTCCGTCGGCGATCGCCTTGGCCTCCGCCCACGGCCTGAACGCGTACCCGAGGGTGTACATGTCCGAGTCCGACCGGATGCCCGGATACCTGAACAGGTCCCAAGTCCCGCCAATGCAGTCCCGGGCCTCGAGGATCACGTAGGTCTTCTCGGGACAATCGACCTGCAAGTGGTAGCCGGCGCCGATGCCGGACAGACCTGCCCCCACGATCAGCACATCAACGTGTTCAACCGACATCTGAGCTCTCCCGGCGTTCAAAGCGGGCTAGGCCCGAGAGATTAGCCCGGCGCGGCACCGGCGCACCAGGCGACCGCTCCTGTCCGCGCAACCCAAGAGTGACCGAATCGGGTCTGATGCATGCTTTGCAAGCGATGTGCATCATCGTCATCGTTGGTCGCGAGACCGGCTTCGCCAGGCGGGTGGACCGCTGGCGCGTACGTTTAGAGAGGATTAGCGCCATGCCCGAGTCCAACCTCACAGTTGCGCTTACTGGTCCGACCGGTACGTTCGGCTTCGGCCTTGTGCCGTTGCTGCAGGCCGACGAGCGGATCGCCAGGGTGGTCGGGATCGCCCGCCGGCCGTTCGATGCGAACGAGCACGGCTGGACGAAGATGACCTATCGCCGGGGCGACGTCCGCGACCTTGCCGCGCTGGAGGAGGCGTTCCAGGGGGCCGAGGTCGTCGTCCATCTCGCTTTCATGATCACCGGGGCCGCGTCGCGAGAGACGATCCGGCAGATCAACGTCCAGGGCACCCTCAACGCGTTTCGGGCGGCGGCCGCGGTGGGCGCCCGGCGGTTCGTGTACGCCTCGTCGGTCGCCGCCTACGGGTTTCATCGCGATAACCCGGTCGGGATGAGCGAAGACTGGCCGGCTCGGCCGGCCGCCCATCTGTTCTACGCCCAGGAGAAAGCAGAGATCGAACGGCTGCTCGAGCAAGAGGCCGCCGGCCACGTCGGGCTCGGGGTCTACCTCCTGCGCCCGCCGATCGTGCTCGGACCCGATGTCGTCGGCGCCAAGAACGTTGTCCCGGGACCACTCGCGCCGCTTGTCCGCCTGCTCGGCGGCGTGGTGGGGCGGGTGCCGCTGCCCGTGATCACTCCGCCGGTGCCTGTCCAGTTCATCCACCAAGAGGACGTCGGGCAGGCGTTCCTGCTCTGCATCCTCGGCGCCGGACCGCCCGGCGTCTACAACATCACCGGCGACGGCGTGCTGAGCGGCGCGCAGGTTCTGCGCGAGCTCGGGCTCACGCCGATTCCCGCCCCGGCGCGGCTCCTACGCGCAGCCGCGCGCGGCGTTGCGGCCCTGCCGTTCGCTCCCCCGTTCGCCGGGTGGGCGGAGGCGATCACCCACCCGGCGATCATGGACGCGAGCAAAGCCAAGCAGGAACTCGGCTGGCGCCCGCGGTA
>CALAQT010000066.1 GCA_937888775.1 uncultured Actinomycetes bacterium
CGACAACTGGAATGCCCGTCGCCACCCCTTCGTGTGGGTGAAGACAGCCGACGAAATCCTGACGCATGCCAACCAGAAAGCTATTTCAGCCGCGGTGCACTAGCGAACTAGTACCGCTTCCCTCGTGGCTACGGCCGCCCGCGGTTTCTGCGCGAGCTGCAGGTCGCGTGGTGTGGCGAGGCGACCTGCGCGACCATCGTCGCCGGCGAGGGAGGGAGTGTCGCTGGCGGCAACCGTCATCAGCAGTCCCGAGTGGTCGCTCAACCCTTGATGCCTAGGCTCGTCGATGTACGCGCAGTGTAGAAGTCGTGTAGACCAATGCTGGGAGAGGAACCCGTAGTCGTAGCGGTATCCGTGGCCTGTCCGGCCGAACCAGCTGTGAGCCGCGACGCCAGGATGCAACTCAGCGAACGCGTCGACTAGACCGCACGAGGCGATCTCCACGAGCGACTCGTACTCCCAAGAGCGGAAGCTGGAGTACTTAGGCTCGTGGGACCTCCCGATCACGTTAAAGTCGCCCATCAGAATGACGCAATCCTGGTCAGATAGGCCCTTGAGAAGCGAGATCATCTGTGAAAGAAACATCTGCTTTCGCGTGATCTTCGCCACGGAGGCGTCTCGAGACGGCACGTACGCGCCGATTACCGTTACTGGCACATCGATCGCGAGCCGCACAACGAGGAGTCGGTGCGCAAGATCAACAGTCACCGCACCGGCGTCGGGGATGCTTCTGACTCGATGCACGATGGCGACGCCCCGCTCGCCGCTCGCAATCGTTGAAGGGGCCACCACCTCGTAACCGGCCTCACGGTACCAGTCAAGAATGTGGTGCGTGCCGGGCGTTCCTCGCGTCTCAGTCAGCACGATGACATCCGGATCTAGCTCCGACAGGAAGTGAAGGATTCGGGTCGCTCGCAAGAGCGACGGCCCTGACACGTTGAGTGTGAAGAGCCTCAGTTCACTGGTGTCTTGTCGGCCGAACCGCGATGTGCCATCGCTCACCAGCGAGCCGTCGTTGCCTTGGCTTCCTTGGTCCATTAGGCCGTCTCCCCCAGTGGTGCGATCCACAGTGTGCGCGTCTGACAGTATATATACTGGCAGACGCATGCGCGGGGGCAAACTGCGGAAGGTAGGGGAGTACGGTGGATCGGCAACTCACGCGGTACGAAGACAAGTACCGCAGCCTCCAGGCACAGGTCGCCGAGCTCGGCTTCATCAGCGCCGGGAGTGTCGCCCAGCGGCTCACAGCGTGTGGAAAGCCTGGCTGCCGCTGTAGTGGCAAACCCCCGCAACCCCACGGTCCCTACTTCCAATGGACGCGGAAGGTACGCGGCAAGACCGTGACGAGGCGTCTCAGCGCTGCTGAGGCTCTGCTCTACGGCGAGTGGATCGCAAACGCGCGCCGCCTGAGCACCATCCTCGCCGACATGGAGGCCGTGTCGGCGGGTGCTGCCGAGATCCTTCTATCGAACGCCGACGCGGATGATCAATAGACGGGCTCTCACGGCACGCGCGCCACTCGACGGTGTTGACTGCGTCTCTCGCTCCAGATCCGTCGACGCTGTGGGTACTTGTATCAGTGGGAGGCTCCAGCAGTGTTGGGCTGACGCGAGCGGGCGGCCAACGGCAGCCGCTCGTCTCCGGACAGTGTCACGGGTCCCCACCGTCATGGTGCGGCAGTGTCAATGGGTTCTCGAGACCCTACGCCCGTTCCCATGCTGGTGGGCGAGCCTATGTTCGGGTATCCTGCAAGCGATGCGGAGAGTCACCTGCGCAACCCCTGATGCCCGTCCTCCTTGTCGGCTTCCTGATGGCTAGGGTCGAGCTGCCGACCCCGCCTCCCCCATCCAGCCCTGCGGAGTCGCGGCCTCAACGCCTCGCTTCTCTAGGTCACCACTCGTCCTGTTATTTCCGGACGGGTCCGCCACCAGGCACGAGGAAGGCGCTGATTCAGATCACGGAGCGCTGCAATCTTCACTGTGCACATTGCTTCGTCTCTTCGACCAAATCTGGTCGTGACCTGACGCTCCGCGAAATTGACGAGGTCGTGCTGCCCCTATTGACCGACACGGCCGTCGAGAGGGTGACCATCACGGGAGGCGAGCCGTTTGCACATCCCGACATCCACGCGATCATCGCTCGCCTGCGTCACATGACCAGCGTGACTGTCTGTACAAACGCAACGCTCATCGACGAACGTTCTGCACGACTCTTGGCAGCGAACCCGAACGTCCATGTGAATGTCAGCATCGACGGATTCAATGCACCGGCGCATGACCGCCTCCGCGGTCAAGCCGGTGCCTTCGACCAAGCAATGGCGGGCCTCGCATTGTTAGCTAGCCACGGCTTGGTTAAAGGAATTCTCGCCACCCCTACCGCAGCCTCGAAGCCGGCCGATTTCGTCGAGCTTTGCCGCCTCGGCGACCGGGTCGGTGCAGAATATGTGCTAATGAACCCGCTCTCCCCGCTGGGCCGCGGCATTGGCAGTGCCCGAAAACTTGGCGCCACGCAGCAAGCCATGCGCGCGATCGAGTCCTCCATCGAAGGCACGTCTGACCTCAACGTCGAGCCGGTATTCATCCGCTTCCCAGCCTCCGGGCAGCCTCTTTCTGGATGCTCCGCCGGAAGCATCTATTACGTCTTCGCGAACGGCGATGTGGCCTTCTGCCCGTACTTGGTGTTCGCCGCTCGATCAGCGACTTCGGTCCATAGCCCTGAAACCTTTCTTGCCGGTAACGTATTCCGCGATACCGATGTCGCGGCACGAATTTGCCGTTTCTCGCCCGACCGCGACCTAAGAGTCGGCGCCAACTCGACCTGCGGTGCTTGCGAACTCGCACCGGGTTGTGGGAAAGGATGCCCTGCGGCCGTGGTTGCTTCTGGCGGTTCGCTGGGTGGGCACGATTCGGAAGTCTGCGATCGATGCTAGACGACTACCCGTGGGAATCGGAACTCTGGTCGGGGCCCTTCCCAGCGCCGGGAGAGGGAACCCTAGTCGCGGTGGAGGGACCCCATGGATCCGGAAAGTCCACAACGGTCCAAGCGCTTGTGGACGTCCTGACCCAACGAGGCGTCGACTGCGTGCCCACAAAGGAGCCGACGGCCACCTCGATCGGCGACTTTGTGCGTGAGATCTCAGAAACCGTCAGCGGCAACGCCCTTGCCGCTCTCGTTGCGGGAGATCGCTGGAACCATGTCGAAACCGTGATCGCACCAGCCCTCATCCGAGATGCCGTGGTGGTCACGGATAGGTTCGTGCCATCGTCGCTGGTTCTCCAAACGCTCGACGGCGTTCCGCTCTCCTACATCACAGCGATCAATCGTGGCTTGCCGACCCCAGCCCTGACGTTGTTTCTCGACTGCTCCGACGATGTACTCGCCGAGCGTCGAGCGCGTCGTCGCGGCTCTACTCGCTTCGAGCGGCAAGGAGACGTTGCTCTCGAGGGCCGTCTCTACCGCGCTGTGTCTGACCGGCTGAGCAAGCATTGCCTGCCACGCATCCTGGTTTGCGATAGCGAGGCTATGTCGCCGATCGCTATCGCAGAAAATGCGGCGAGTCGTATCCAAGCCATCCGTGCCCAGGCGGTCCTCGCGCGGTGAGGGTCCTGACCCTCAACGTGGCGAATCCGTCGCTCGCAAGGGCCGAGAGACAGCTCACGTGGCTTGGAGGGCGGCGTGACGATGTGCTCGTTCTGACAGAGGTCGGCAATGGACCCGGAAGCCGCCTCCTTGCCGACGCTCTGTCCTGTTCCGGTTACACGACAGTCTTCGAGGCGCCGCCGTCTGATGAGCGCGGGGTGCTCTTGGCCAGTCGTCTAGAGGTCGTCGAGACGATCCCCGGCCCGGCCTACCTGCCGTGGCGAGCGGGCGCCATGCGGCTGGCAAATTCACGCCTACTGGTCGTGGGTACGTATGTCCCCTCTCGCGACGCTTCATGGGGCAAGACAGAGCGGAAAAGGCAGTTCATTTCCGCGTTCTGCACCTGGATGCATGCTCAGTCAGGCATCTACGAGCGGCTGCTCGTTGGCGATCTCAACGTGGTCGAGCGGCGGCACGTGCCGTACTACCCCTTCTTCCAGGAATGGGAGTACGCGTTCCTCGATACCCTCTCTGTATTCGGATTGATAGACGCGTTCCGCTTGCTCACACCCTCGGATTGCGAGTACAGCTGGAAGGACCGCAACGGTGAAGGCTATCGTTACGATCACTCTTTCGTAGAAGCATCCGTCGCTGCCGCGGTTCAGTCGTGCTTCTACGCTCACGCAACCCGAGAAGAACGGCTGTCCGACCATTCCGCGATGGCCCTGGACATCAAGGTGGACGCGGCCATCCCGACGCGTGATGTCCAGATTATTGCCTCGTTGCAGCCGTCGTTGTTCTGATCAGGTCGATGCACCATGCAAACCGTGACGTGCAATCCGGCGGGCTCCGCCCGGTCAATGGCCACGCCACTCGACGGCGATTCCCCCTCCCCCCCGATTGGCGGTTGGGCATGTGGGCATGGTGTCCGGTCACCCGCACCATCTCCAGCTTTACCCGACCCGATAGTCCGCAAGTCGAGTGAGTTTCGCCGCCGATGAGGGCTAGATAATCCGACCCTCATCGACTGCCCGCGCAACGTGAGGAGCGAATACTTCGCTCCGTGTGTGCGACATGCTCAGTCGCAGTCGCTCATGCGGTGAACGCCCGCGCTCCCCTCGGAGGCGCTCAACGATTTTCCATCGGAAGGCCTGGATACGTCGAGTGAGTGGGTCAGGGAAGTCGTCCCAGCGAACGTCGAGCTGCGGAAGGATCAGATTCTGGTACATGCCGGGGTGGTAACGCCCCTGTTGGATGACAAAGACGGCCGTCTGAGCTTGGAAGCCGTGGTCGACCGGATCGAATGATCGCTCTAGTCGGAGATCCGATCCCGCAAAGGAGCGTTGTTCGTCTGCTCGATTATTTGCAGGGTCCGGGCGAAAGTCCCACATGTGGCGTCGCAGGTCCTCGACGTCGAACGGGAGCACTGTGAGATCGGCGAGCAGTAGGTACTCGAAGTCGGCACGTGAGAAGATGTGCAAGCTCAGAATGTATTGCCCGATCAGGCCAAATGGGGTTAGCAAAGGATCGATCTGCTCACTCCAAAAGGGCAGCTTGTGGCTGAACATTCGGGGACCGTCACGAGCTTGGCCTTGAAATGCGGTGATTCGCCGGCGCAGATCAGCAATGTCCTTGCCAACGACTCCACTCAGGTGTGACAGGCCTTCGGCGAGACTGTCGATCTCATCGTAGTCGCGGAGGACCAACACCAGGTCCATGTCGCTGCCGGCTTGTGGCGTCACATTCCCTGCGACGTCGACCCCCGGAAGGAGGGGGACATAGCTGAGAGATAGTGGATCGTCCTCAGGAGGATGCGTCTTGCCCCAGTTCGCTCCGCAGACGTTCATGTACCGGCCATATCCGACCGAGCCGCCAAGTATTGCTGCGCACTTCATTCTCTCGCGGACCAATACCTGTAGTTCGTGAAGGTCGCGCAGCCGGCGGCTGGTCTCAATGGAGGCTTCTAATGGTGTCGCCCGGCGCCGTTGGGGCACTGGCGGGTTATACGCCGTAAATCGAACCCCGCCGGTGCCAGGGACGGGCGTAATGAGGCGTTCGTCGAAGTACAGCCGCAGAATCGGGTCGGCTGCGGGTAAAGCGTCCTGGTCGACGGTGGCGAATATCCGGCCAGCATCATGAGCCAGCTGTACGTCCCCGCCGGGGTAGCAGCTTGATACGCGGCTCAGGGCCTCCGCAAGGAAGCCAGGGATGGTGTCAGGCAGGTACGTCGAGTCATGGTCATTGAGGATCCGGCAAAACTGGCGGTAGACACCCTCAACCAAGCGCCAATCAGCGCGGTCATGCGGCTCGGCGCCCGCCGCCTCAATCATTGGCGTCTCGCTCGCGGCACAGCCGTACGGATCTGCGTCGCGGGTTTTGACACGACAGGGTGGAACAGCAACTTCAATCTCCCGAGACTCCAACCAGCGCCTTCACAAGTGCGTTGTCCACTTCAGGAAGCCTCTCCGCCGACAGATGCCTCCAGAGGGCCTGCTGGGCTACTGGTCGCCCCGGGCCTTCAGACCGAGCCAGGTTACTCGCTGATCCCCAGCGATCCTTGTACTCGCCCACCTCTTGCATCTCATAGGCGGCGACCATCCCGAGAAGTCCGGCGCTCACGCCAGCGCTCGCTGCGACTGCGGCCACTGCGCCCTTGAATCGTAGATAGTTCCCGCGTGCCTGCACCCGCACCTCATGAATCAACACCTCATGATCGGGCAGGACAAGCTGTAGTGCGAATTCATTGGCCTCCTGCTCGTCTCGATCTGCTCCCGGCCGAACGTCTGGCGCGTCGACGTCCATGATTCCACTCTGTGCAACATGACCTCGGGCAATGTGACCTAGCTCGTGAGCTAGGTCGAAGAGCCAGAAGGCCATAAACTCGCGCGTTTCCTTCAGCACCACCACCGGGACGTCATCGACGATCCAAGCTGCGGCCGAGAACCCTCCGCGGCCATGGACCGGTATGACCGGGACACCGGCAGCGCCCGCCCACTGCAGAAGAGAGTGGAGAGTGACCATTCCGCCGGCATCTAGTGCGTCACGCCGAATGATTGCAGGGTCGGCCGGTACGCCGCGGTAAGGCACGTACTGACCAAACGTGCGGACACTCAAAGAGAGGCGATACGAGACGTTCACGAGCGGGGCTTGCGGCTGCTGACTGCGAAGTGCCTTGTAGCGAACTGCAACCGGCAACGGTCCGTTCGCCGGGACGCCGTTAGCAAGGGAATCGCGGCTCCAGTCGAAGGCATGAACAAGAAGTGCGGACACGCTTGCGCGCGGCGTATGTGCGAGCAGCCGATCTAGAATGTCCCCTGGGACGCCTGCTCGCCGCGCACGCTTCCGTAATTCCTGTTGCGAGACTTCAGCCGCATCGGGATCAGCGATGTCGGCCAAGGTTGCGCCCATTGCGCGCAACAGGGTATGCACCGTGGATACTCGAAGGTCAAAGGACCCGCTTTCGATCTTCGAGAGTTGCGGCGAAGACATGCCAATCTGCTGTGCCAGCGCGCGCTGGCTAAGACCGCGATCCTCACGCAGGGCCTTCAGGCGGCGCCCTAGGCGCCGGGCTTCGTCAGCGTCTCGGCGTCGCAGCTCTTGCGCGAAATCGGGATCCGCCGCGGCCCGCAATTGTTCCCAACTCACGTCAACTGCCTCGCCGGACCCCATCACGGCGCGGATACTATGCGGACCGTCAGAGGACAGCTCGACGCGAAGTTGGCCGCCGGGAAGGCCCAAGTTCTTTGCCGGTACGGTCACCATGTCGCCGTTCGCGAACTCGATCAGGACGTCCTTGTGGGAGTTGCGCACAGCCACGATGTCGCTGTAGCCAGCGTCGAACCACCGCCCGTTCCGCGTGTCAGCCATCGTTTAATTCCACCCAGAGATCCAGCAGCGCCGGTTGCTCAATTCGGATCCGCTCAACCAACTGAGCAGGTAGCGGCTCGCATTGGTGGTAAACGGTGAGGGTCCACAGATAGACGGAAGCGACGCGCTGGTTGCGACGCATTACATGGGCATGAGGGAGGTGGTGCGGCTGTCCACGCTCTGGGAGGACGTACACTCCGTAATTGCCAAATCTGAAGGCTCGGGCCATAGGATATTAGCATATATGCTAACGACTGACCGCGGTGGGGCAAGAACGCCCCGAATACGGAGAGGGGTGCCTGATGCTCCGATGCCTCAGTCGCACAACTGCATCGGTGATCCCATGGGCGGCTCTGCACCATGAGTGTGATGCCCTACGCCAACGGCCGCCGTTGAAGAGCCCAAGAGGGCCAGAGCCGTTTGGGAGCCGCGCGGTTTTTAGCTGGTCCTCTCGGGCATCGGCTCAATAGCCCTTCTTCTGGGCGTCGTGCGCAACCTCGTGGCCGATCCAAGAGACCAGAGCAGCCCCGAGACCCGCTCCCAGGGGCCCACCGACAAGCGCTCCTACGACCCCCCCGAGCAACCCGCCGATGCCGGCCCCGATGACACGTGCCTCCTTGTCGGGCTGTCGCTTGCTCAGTGACATTCTCCTTTCGCCAGCCGCCGGCGGGTCAGCCTCGGTCGGACTGGGGTCAGGACTTAACCGTACAGGTGTTCGGCGCACAAGCGTTCGTGCGCTTCAGCGCGTGGCCGGGGGTGTCAGCCACCGGTACGCACCATGGGTACCATGCCTACCGACCGCAGGTGCTCGCTCCCGGTGGTCCTGGCAGCCGCTGCGAGCCAACACGTAGCCGGCATCTCGTTGCCACCCGATCCGCGGTGCAGCACTACGTGCTGCTACCCCGACACAGACTGGGGTCGGGTCGTGCGAAACCGCGGCCGAAGCCGCCCGATGAGCCGGCTGCGAGGACCTGCGCGTCCCGCCCTTGCTCGTCCCATTCGTCAAGACGCTGGAGGATTGGAGCGAAATGAGGACTAACGATCCGAGCAACGACTCGCATCGGCGCGCGAATCCACGTTTCTATACGAGCTTTTCGTGGGTCATGATCCCCGTCTCCCTGGCTAGGTCTCGGCCGGTGATGCCACGGGCGTCCATCTCGGCGAGGAGGTGATCGACGTCGAGGAGGACCGTTGCAGCGACCGGCTGGCGTCGTCCGTCTCGATGAACGCTTCGGGTGTGCGGAGATTCGGGCCGCGGGTGTCTGCCACCGGTCGTTGCGTGCCGGCGCATCGGGCCGTCCGACCGGCCATTTGCGGACGAGTCGCCGCCCGACACTCGAGTGCTCGTCATGTTGGCCGGCGACGAGCACGCTGTTGACGTGCGCTGCGCGCACACCGGTCGCACGTATCCCGGTCGTCGCAGTGTGCCCAGGCCCCGCAGCGGACGCACCACCAATGCTGCGGCGTCTCCGGGCCAAGCCAGTCGCCGGGTACCGCAAGGGGGGTCGGTGGGGTCGCAAGTTCCATGAGCGCGCCTCCTGACGGCGCCCCCGCGGGTCTCACCGGATGCGACCGCCCTAACCCATAGAACCCGGCGCTCCGTGCCTGAATGGGACTCAACGGGGTGGCCACGGCCCCGTGTAACGTAGCCAGCTCCAGACCCATCAGCGGCCTGTAAGCCGGGAATGGTCCAAGGCCTTGTAGCCAAACTTGGCCAGAAGCGATCTACATTCTACAACAGGGCTTCCTTGCCCCTCAGCGTGACGTCGCTACCCCGTGGTTTCCCGTCGTCCCGTGTACCAAATGTGTACCAGGTACACGAAAATTACAGGCCGGATGAGGTGGCGATGGCCGAGGCCGCCGACGGGGAGTCGCCGGCCCTTCTTCGACCGGCCGTGGTCGTGCGCTTCGGCCACCCCCGCACGGTGCCCCGCCAGCGCCGGTCGGGCACGGCGGCGCCGCCGCGGCGCGCAGACTCCCAACATGACCCGGCTCGACCCGCTGGCCGCCGGCGCCGAGGCGAAACAGACGGCGATGCTGCTCCGCGATGCCCGCGCCGTCCTCCGCCGCCTCGACGTGCTCGCCTCCGTGGAGCGGGGCTGGCGGGACATGAAGTCCACCCTCGACCTGCGCCCGGTGTTCCACCGCAAGGAGGAGCGCATTCGCGCCGACGTGCTGCTCTGCCGGCTGGCCCTGCTGCTCCTCCGCATCGCCGACACCAGCACCGGCGACAGCTGGCGCAACGTCCGCAACCAGCTCGGGCGTCTGCTCCTGGTCACCCTGGGAACGGCGCACGGCCAGGTCGCCCAGCGCTCGCTCACCACCGCCCGACAGCGCACCATCCTGACCGCGCTGGATCTGCCCGAGCCGGCCGCTACTTCGAGTTCGCACTGCCTGCCAGCTGATCTCAGCCCCTCTCGGCGAGGCGCTGTCGACGGCGGGAACCGTGTAGATACACGGCCGATTCCCCCTGCTGCGGCGAAACCTCGGGCCCGGCTGGAACTTTCGCTCGCCCGCGACCTACGAGCCGTGGAACCCAGGTGTACCGGCGGGAAGGTACCCGGGGATCAAGCGGGCTGTGCGACCTTGTCATTTGCGAGGGGGTGAGTTAGCGTGACGGGCTCGTGAGGTAGGATGGTGAGCATCTTGGACGACTGGCCGGTGGAGCCCGCCAAACCCACCGGCAGCATCGCGCGCCGTGAGCTACTCCGCAACATCTGGAGGCTCTTCCGGCCGTACCGGCTGCGGGTGCTGGCGGTCATCGTCACCGTTCTCCTCTCTGCCGGGCTCGGCACGCTCAACCCGCTGCTCATCAAGGTGGTGTTCGACAGGGCGCTGTTCTGCGGCTCGGGCTGCCCCAACCTGCCGCTGCTCGACGAGCTGGTCGCGATCATGATCGCGGTGCCGATCATCACCGGCGTCATCGGCGTTTTCCAGACGTTTCTCACCAATCGCGTGGGCCAGCGCGTCATGGAGGACCTGCGCAACACCCTGTACCTGCACCTGCAGGGAATGTCTCTGCGCTTCTTCACGGGGACCCGGACCGGCGAGATCCAGTCCCGGCTCTCCAACGACATCGGCGGCATCCAGACGGTGGTGACCGACACCGCGTCGTCGATCCTCTCCAACGTGGTCATCCTGGTCAGCTCGCTCATCGCCATGACGGTGATCTCGTGGCAGCTCACCGTCATGTCGCTAGCGCTGGTGCCGCTGTTCGTCTTGCTGACATACCGCGCTGGCAACGCGCGGCGGCGCATCACAACCGAGACCCAGAAGGCGTACGCGGAGATGACCGCGATCACCGAGGAGACGCTGTCGGTCTCCGGCATCCTGCTGAGCAAGGTGTTCGGGCGCAAGCGCGAGGAGGTGCAGCGCTTCCGCGGCGAGAGCCGCCGCCTCGCCGACCTCGCCGTCCGCCGCGAGATGATCGGCCGCAGTCTCTTCGCGGTCGTCGGCACCTTCTTCAGCAGCGCGCCGGCGCTGGTGTACCTGGTGGCTGGCTACATTATCGTCGGCGGCCACGCCAATCTCCTGTCCCCGGGCACGATCGTTGCCTTCACGGCGCTGCAGAGCCGGTTGTTCTTCCCGGTCGGCCAGCTGCTCCAGGTGTCGGTTGAGGTGCAGGGGTCGCTGGCACTGTTCGAGCGCATCTTCGAGTACCTGCGGATGCCGCACGACATCGTCGACCACCCCGCGGCAGTGGTCGTCGATCCGCAGACGGCGCGCGGCGAGGTGGAGTTCGACCACGTCTACTTCCGCTACGACGCGGCGGCTTCCGGCCCGCTGAGCGAGCCGGTGCCCGGGGGCGGCGATGGGACTGCGCGGGCCTGGGCACTGGAGGACATCACCTTCGAGGTCAAGCCCGGCCAGCTGGCCGCCATCGTTGGGCCCAGCGGCGCCGGCAAGACGACCATCTCCTACCTGACGCCACGGCTGTACGACGTCAGCGCCGGCGCGGTGCGCATCGACGGCGTCGACGTGCGCACCATGGAGGTCGACTCGATCACGTCGCTGGTCAGCATGGTGACCCAGGAGACGTACCTCTTCCACGCTAGCGTTCGGCACAACCTGCAGTACGCCAAGCCCGACGCCACCGACGAGGAGCTCGAGGCGGCAGCGCGATCAGCCTTCATCCACAACCGGATCATGCAGCTGGACGACGGCTACGACACCCTCGTCGGCGAGCGAGGATATCGCATGTCCGGCGGCGAGAAGCAGCGCCTGGCCATTGCCCGCGTTATCCTCAAAGCGCCTCGCATTCTCATCCTCGACGAGGCCACATCCGCGCTCGACACCACCAGTGAGCGGCTCGTGCAGGCGGCGCTGCGTCCGCTCATGAAGGGCAGGACGACCATCGCCATCGCCCACCGCCTGTCGACGATTCTGGCCGCCGATGTTATCTTCGTCGTCGACAGCGGCCGCATCGTTGAGCGCGGCACCCACGGTGATCTACTGCGCGGCAGCGGCCAGTACGCGCATTTGTACGAGCAGCAGTTCCAGAGCGGCCGTGTGGAGGCGCAGTGCGAGGACGGCCTCGTCTTGAGCAGCGGCGAGGTGATCGGTGCCGTATCCTGAATAATGTCGTCCCCTGTCGTGATATTGATCATCGCGAAGGGAAGGGTGCGTGGTTGTTCAGCGGCGTAGGTCGGTCGTCGCGGAAGAATCACCCACTGGGGTGATGCGGCCGCCGTCATCGGCTGCCCACGTGCTGACTGTGCTCGAGCCCCGGTTCCCGAGCGTGGCCGCCAGGCTGCGCGCTGTAGAGACCGATGTGCTCGCCTACCTCGATTTCCCTGTTGACCACTGGCGTTCGATCTCCTCGACGAATGCCATCGAGCGTGTCAACGCCGAACTTGGCCGCCGCGCCAAGGTCGTTGGCATCTTTCTGCGTCTTTACTCTGGCGCTTGGCACTGGCGCAACGACCGCCCGTGCTGCGAGGCTCCCGTGGGGCCGAGGGTGACCCGGCATCTTTCTGTCGAGTCCTCGGGCTCTGACTCCGTTAGGGCCAGTCCCCTCGGTTCTCGCGGGTGGCCGAGTGACCTCATGGCGGCGTGAATACTGAACGGCAGGAATGTCCGAGGCCATCCACCCATCAACACGACGGAGGGTTGGCATGGTCATCATCGGCGTCGATTGCCACACGCGGGTTCATGTGGCTGCAGCCATCGACGGACAGGGGCAGGTCGGGGCTCGATTCACAGCGAGTGCCAAGGCTGAAGAGCTCGCCGCGCTCACAACCTGGGCGTGCCAGCAAGGAGCTGACCTGGTCGCCGTTGAGGGCGCTCGGGGCTTTGGACTCGCTGTCACTCGGTGCCTGATCGCAGCGGGCCTCGAGGTCGTCGATGTCCCAACGCGCATGACAGCCGATGGGCGCCGTCAAGGCCGCCATCGCGGGAAGGACGATGAGAGTGATGCGGTCGTCATCGCGCGGGTTGCCCTGCGCGAACACGACCTCCCGCGGCTGCGTTTGGCGCGTCTCGATGCGGACATCAAACTGCTGGTGGACGCACGCAATCAGCTTGTTGCCGAAGGCACGCGTGTCCGCAACCGGCTGCATGCACTGCTGCTGACCCTGTCGCCTGGTTACCGCGAGCAGACCGGCGCCCTGTCGAGCAAGCGTGCCCTCATCGTGGCTCGTCGCTTGGCACTCCGCGCCCGAGTGACGGATCCGGTTCGTGGCCGCCTGGCCGTGGCCGCAGTTCGCCGCCTCTTTGTTATCGGCGCCGAAGCTGCCGAGTTCGAACGAGAGAAACAAGCCGTCGGTGCGCGTCACCCAAAGCAGCTGCTCGCCATCTGCGGGGTGAGCACGCTGGTCGCCGGCAAGCTACTTGGCGAGACCCACGACATCACCCGCTTCCCCACGGCAGCGTCGTTCGCATCGTACGCCGGCGCGGCACCGGTTCCGGCATCGAGCGGTGTTACCCGGAGATACCGTCTCAACCGAGGCGGCAACCGCCAGCTCAACCGAGCCCTCTGCACCATCGCCATGGTGCAAGCACGCTGGCACCCCGACGCGGTCGCCTACCTAAAGCGCAAGCGCGCCGAAGGCAAGCGACCTGCCGAAGCGAGACGCTGCCTCATGCGGCATCTTGCGAACGCCGTCCACCGCGCCATGTTGCTCGACGCCGACGCGGTCCGTGCGAGTTCGACCATGCATGCCGCTTGACATAGCGGCGCCCCAACACCGCGATGCCTCCGGTGAGCGGGTTGGTGAGCAGCGGTGGCCCGTCGGGGTGCACTCGTCGTGCTGGTTCTGCAGCACCGCAGTGAAGAGGCGCACCAGCGACAACCACTAGTGAGTTGCGGGATGTGTCGCATCCGCCTTCAGGGAGCGGGTGACCCTGAACCAACGAACCTGCTTGCCCGAGCAAGGCCTGCCGTGAGTCTCGCAATCGAACCTGAGGCCGCCATCCAGATCACCCATCAGGGTGATGGACGCCCCTGGGTAAACCTGCTAGCGTGCCATCCCTACCCGTGGCCACCGACATCGCCCTGAGCGCGCAGCAGCTCGTCAAGGAGTACGCGAGCGGTGAGACCACGCTCACCGTGCTCAATGGCATCGACCTCGACGTCGCCCAAGGCGACTTCGTCGCCATCCGAGGACCGTCCGGTTCCGGCAAGACGACTCTGCTCAACCTCTTCGCCAGCCTCGACACCCCGACGAGCGGCACCGTGACCGTTCTCGACCAGCGCGTCGACAAGCTGAGCGAGCGCAAGAGAACCCGCTTTCGCGCCGATCACATCGGTCTGGTGTTCCAGGAGTCGTACCTGATCCCCGGGCTGACGGCACTCGAGAACACCATGCTCGGCCGGCTGCCGTGGGAGAGGCGCAAGCCGCTCGAGGAGCGAGCGACGAAACTTCTGGAGCGGATCGGTCTCGGTGGCCGGCTGCAGCACCCGCCATCGCATCTCTCCGGCGGTGAGCGCCAGCGCGTCGGTATCGCCCGGGCGCTGGTGGGCAACCCCGAGATCCTCTTGGCCGACGAGCCCACCGGCAACCTCGACGCGGACAGCACCGGCGAGTTGATCCGGTTGCTCGGCGAGTTGCGCAACGAGCTGGGCATCACTGTGGTCATCGCCACCCACGACGAGCAGGTGGCCGCCGCGGCGGACACGGTGATCAGCATCGACAAGGGGAACCTGCACGGCGGCACCGCGGCGTGATCCGGCTGGCCGCACGGCGGCTATGGACACGCCGCCTGCAGGCGCTGGCGCCGCTCGTGGCCCTCCTTGCTGCGACACTCGGCTTCCAGGCGGTGCTGGTCAGTGCGCGCTCCACCCAGTCGCACGTGCAGGGGGTCATCGCCGCCAACTGGAACCCACCCTACGACCTGCTTGTTCATCCTGCGTCGCTGGTGACAGGCCTCACGCCGGGTGACCACCTGCTGCAGCCAAATTACCTTCTCACCGCTCAAGGGGGCATCACGCTGCAGCAGGTGGGACGGGTGCGCGGTGTGTCCGGCGTGTCCGTCGCCGCACCTCTCGGCATCGTCGCGATCGAAGACCTTCAGGGAGTTGACTACACGGTCAACGTCTCTTCCCTTCCCAGGAGTGGCGCCGTCACCATTTTCAAAGTGACCACGAACTTCAGGACTGATGGGGGGCAGAGCGTCATTCCAGGTCGGCCCGAATACCTGATCGTGGAGGGAACTCAGCCACCCTACACATGGACCGCGCTATATCTCAAGATTGCTGGTAGCACCATTCAATGCGGCGACAACGTGGAGTGCTTTGGGGCTCCCAATCTCATTGGCGACCCCGGACCACTGCCCGTCATGCTCTCGCCAAACCCTTGGAAGACTGATCGCTTTCCGTACTACACCCAGATCACTGCTCCGGTGGTCGCCGTCGATCCGGTCGCGGAGGAACAACTGGCCGGGCTAAATCATTGCCTGACAAGCGGCCGCAGCCTCACCGCAGCCGACGGGGTCAGTCCGCGGACGATCACAGGCAGCAACACCGTCGTGGATCAAGTGCCGGTCCTAATGAACGCGACGCCAGGATTCGACGAGGGGATCACGGCGACGATCCAGCGGGCGAATCAAGCGTCTGTGGATGCCCTCGTCCCCACGCT
Organism: uncultured Actinomycetes bacterium; assembly: GCA_937888775.1. The sequence continues at coordinate 15,522 of CALAQT010000066.1, forward strand.
CACGAAGATCCCGGACTTCAACGGTGGCCCAACCGGTCCGGACCATCCGTCCTACATCGGCGGCAGCCTGTTCAACCGCCTCCCGTTCCAGACCACCGTGGGCACGCTCTCGACGACACTCAATCAAGCGTGGAACGGCTCCCATGGCGTTGGCTTCACCGGTGGGGAGGAGGGGCTCTTCGCTCGGGATAGCTTCGATGTTGACGTCACGTCAGCACTCAAGCTGGATGGGCGGCCACCGTCGTTGACCGTACAAGCAGCGCTGGGCGCCTCAACCGGATTTCTCGACAGCGTCAACGACTGGATCACCGGGCACCAAGGTGACGCGCCGTACGAAAGCCAGGACGGCAGCTTTCGCACAGTGACTGCCTTGTCGCCCACGGGGGCCTCGAGTACAGCGAACACTCCATTTCACTCCTTCAACGTAGTCGGAAAATATGACTCCTCCTGTGTCGGAGCAGGAAGCCCCTTGTCTGGAAGCGGCTACGACATCTACGGCAATGTCGTCACCCGACAAGCCGGCGGACCCGTCCTTGGGCCCAACGGCAGTGTCACCAACTTCGTGTCGTCGATGCCCACACTGATGACCAACCTCGCCGGCGGCGAGTACTTCAGCGACCCGCATCACTTTGCCGAAGGCGAGGGCGACGCGTTCCTCTCCGTGATCCGTGTCAAGGTAGCCGGGACAAGCACGCCTGGCCCGGCCAGTCAAGCGCGGTTACAGCGGGTTGCTGCGGACATTCACCGCCAGACCGGGTTGGCTGTCGACATCATCAAGGGGTCTTCAACACAGCCGGTGAGACTCCGGCTTCCCGCAGGAAACTTTGGTCGCCCCGAAGCGACCGTCACCCAGGATTGGCTGACGGAGAACGTGGCCATCAATTTCTTCCAGGCGATCAACAACACCACTGTGGTGATGTCGATCGTGGTCGCGGTGGTGGCGGTGCTGCTCACCATGCAGACAACCTACGCCACGGTGCGAAGACGAAGGGGCGAGCTGGTCCTCCTCCGCGCCATAGGCTGGCCATCGTGGCGATTAGCGCTGCTCATGGAGTTCGAGGTGATCGGGCTCGGCGTGATCGTTGCGCTGGTCGCCCTGTTGGCTGCTGCCTTCATGATCCTGGTGAACCATCCGGGTGGTGGGATCGAGGCCGGAATCCTGCTGGCCGCACCCGCCGCGATCCTCCTCACCGCCCTGGCGGGCGCTGGGCCGGCGCTGACCGCGTCGCGCACCCGACCGTTGGCCGCGCTGCGCGGACCCGGCCGACTGCGGCGTCGTCGCCGCCGCCTCATCCGCGGTCCATTCTCGCTGGGGATCCGTGAAGCGCTGACGACCTGGCGGTGGCAGACGTTGCTCGGCGCCCTCGCAACCGCGGTGGGAGCACTCTTTCTCGGCGCGGTGCTCGCGATCCTCCACGACTTCCACACGTCCCTCGACAGCACGACGTTAGCGCAACAGCTCTCCAACGAGGTGGGACCGTTCGACGTTCTCCTCGGCGTTCTCGCGGTGGCCCTGGGCGCGACGACAGCGGTCAGCGTCGTTCTCGTTGCGACAAGGGAGCGGTTGCCCCATTTCGCGACCCTGCGCGCCCTGGGCTGGTCGAGGGTCAAGGTCGCTCAAGTTGTGGCCGGACAGGCCATCTCAGTGGGCCTGCTCGGGGGCGTCCTCGGAGTCATCGCGCTCAGCATCCTCGCCAACCGCGTGAAGACCGGCATCGCTCTGACCTGGTCCAGTCAACTCAGTCCGCTGGTGCTCGGAGTGGCCACGGGTATCGCAGCTGCTATTGGCGCGGTGCGCCTCGTCTATCGCCGTGTCATCGTCACCGTGTTGCGCGTAGGGTGATAGCCGTGCACTCTCGCGGCCCCGCGGATACGCGAGGTCCGTCGGTGGTCCGGCTGGCGGCGCGACGTCTCCAGACGCGCCGGTTGTAGGGTCCGGCGCCCTGCCGCGACGCTCGGATTCCAGGCGGTGCTGGTCAGCGCGCGAAGCACCCAGTCGCGCGTGCAGAGCGTGATCGCGGCTAACTGAAGTAGCCCCGATGACTATTGGTACCGCCTCGTCGCTCGTGATTAGGACTCAAGCAGTGGCAACGCTCTGGTTGACAGCGACCTTTCGCTGAGTTAGCCGAGAGCTCGATGTCACACAACACGCGCCGGTCCACCATTGGGCGGAGGCATACAAACCCACTGACCCGCACGGGCGGGCGTGGTCACTCCACCAAGGTCTCTCTGGTCCAAACCCACAGGTCCTGGATCGCCTCAATCGGGTCAAAGAACCTGCAGTGTGAAGCCCTTTGTGCAGGGTCGCCTATCGGGTCCAAACACCCGCTCCGCGATCGGTCAGGGACCAATTTCTTGGTTTACTTTCGTCCCGGTACGAGCTACAATCGCGCCCTCAATCAACCTCTCACGGGAGGGTCTAGCATGGCGCCGCTTCTTGCAACCGGCTCGGATGAGCAGATCGTTGCTGCATGGAAGGACCCTATCCTGCGAAGCCATTCGGCTGACGACGGAACCCCCTCGCCCGTCGGCTGCATCGAGCCCCGTCGGGACGACCTCGTAGCCGTTATGGGTTACACCTCGACGAATTGCAGCGTTGCATCCAGCACTTGCAGGACTGTGGGCGGCTGCTGCTACTAGGCCTCGACCTCCGGGTGGTGACTACATGAAAGTCACCACCCGCGCGCGTCCACGCTGAATACACCGAGGCCTATGCGAGGAACGATCGGCGAAAACCGAACGCGGCGCGCTCGGGCGTTCGCGCACAGTCTTTTGCTCGGCGAGTGGGTTGCAGCGGTAAGGTCGGGTCTGCCAACGCAACGCTCTGAATATTCGGAGAGGCGCGCGCGGTTCGTTGCCGCTGAAGTAGCGGAACAACTTTCCCATCGGCCTACGCGCGCGCAAGCCTACCTAGCTACCCTCGGGGTGTCCTCCGTACAGGAACTCGAATCACTCTTGCTGCAGGAGCCGCTTCTCGATTCGTCCCATTGTCCCTGGTGGGCCTGGCTTGCGCGAGCATGCCGCGAGGCGATCACGCCGGATGATCCTACACGCACCATCGCTTTTGAGGAAGCGCCTGGAACATTTCTCGAGCCCTTCGTCGCGCGGGCGCGAACAGACGCTGAGTCATTGCTACGAGCGCGAACGGATTCGGACGAGGATCTGGCGACCTCTCGCCGTCGACTCGCCGTCATCATGGCCGACACGCCTACCAGATGGCACAGGCTTGTGGCAGAAGCTGTCGTCCTCGAGGCAAATGCTCGGCAGCTACCTCTCGGATCTATGACAGACGAGACGTTGCGGCAACAGCTCGCACAGCTCTGCGGGACGAGGTGTGGCCGACTGTCGTTTCTTCGCGAGTACCCGGCGCTGGCGCGGACCCTGGTGCAGCGCATGCGCTTCTGGGCGATTGCGTGTGTGGAGATGCTTGAGCGACTTGAGGCTGATGAGCGGTTGCTAACGAGTTGGCTTCAGATTGAGGCGCTCACGCTGCTCAAAGCGACAATGGAAATGGGCGATGACCACGCCCACGGGCGCTCCGTCGCCCTCGTCGAGCTGGAGGGCGCCCGCGTGATATATAAGCCGCGCTCTCAGCGGACCATCGCCGCGTTGCGGGTCTGGGCTGCCCAAGTCAGCCCCGATCTGCCGTGGGGCCAGTTCTTTCCCGAGGTATTGGACCGCGGCAAGTACGCGTGGTGCGCGCATGTGTCAAATGATCCCTGCAACGACAAGGGCGGCCTGGAGCGATACTACGAAAACTTCGGACATCTGCTCGCGCTCACTCATGTTATCGGCGCAACTGACCTCCATTCCGAGAATGTCATCGCCAACGGAGAGTGGCCGGTCGTGGTCGATGGCGAAACCCTTCTGCAGCCCAAGAAGAGACAAGCACGTGGGGTGCTCGAAGAATGCGGTGACCATCTGATGGACCAGTCGCCGCTCGCCACGGGTCTAATCCCATTTCCTACACCCCTCGATGACGGAGTCTCGTTCGATTTCAGTGCCTTCGGCGACCACGAGGAGCGAGACGTACCGATCGAGGTTCGCACCTGGGGCGACGTTGGTAAGGCCTCTATGCATCTTGTACCAAGGCGGGTGGCGCGGAGTCACACTCGAAATCAACCGCAAGCCGCAAACGGGGCCACTTTGCCGGGTGTCGATGCTCAGCGAGCGGTGCGCGATGGATTCGTCGCGGGAATGAGCGCGCTCGCCCAGGCTGGGGACTCGGCCTCGACAATTCGCGACGCGCTCCAGTCCGAGAAGGTCGTTCGGGTGGTGTTGCGGCCAACGTACCACTACGCTCGCCTCCTCATGGACGGAAACCATCCTGATCTGCTGGGTGACATGGTTTTGCGGGAGTTGCATTTCAATTGGCTGTACCGGGACGTAACCTGGCCGATTGAGGTCGTGGCTGAGGAGTTAGCAACGCTCCTGAAAGGGGATATCCCTCTGGCGGAATGCACTCTCGAAGGGCTGGAGATTGACCTCGACGGGACAATCCACCGAGCGCTGATTGAGACCAGTGCGTGGAACCGGTTGCTAAGCCGGTTCGATGGTCTCTGGCGGCAATCCTCGCTCGTTGCCGCCCAACGCTCCGTGGACTTGTCCTTCGCGGTACATCAACTCAACGAACGGGTTCACACGCCATTCGAGGCGTGCTGCGAGGTGATACCCGAAGCAGTGGATATCCAGAAAATGCTTGACGCGGCTTGTCTGCTCGGGAGCAGCCTGTGCGACGCCGCGGCCGAAAATGAGTACGCGGCTTGTCGCCTAGAGGTAACCGCACGTGACGACGGTTCATGGGTTATCCAAGCCACCGACGCCTCGCTCTACGGCGGAATAGCGGGAGATCTTCTGGCCTTCCAGGCGCTGGCGAATAGCTTCCCAAACTCGCGGTTCTCGGTGGCACGCGACCGCCTGTTGACCACGTGGCAGTCGGTGTGTGCTGAGGTGATCCCTGGTCATGATCAGGTGGGAGCCTTCGAAGGTATCGGCGGCCTTCTGTATGTGGGCTGTCGGGTCGGCAAGTCCGTAGGGGGAACTTTCGTCATCCCAGGGCTCACCAGGTTGCTCGAGCGCCTTCGGGTGGTTCCGTCGGGCGGGGCGAACGACCTATTGAGAGGCAACGCTGGTGCGCTCTTGACGCTGACCGTACTGGCCGACGCATTCGGCGATGAGCGGATGCAGGAATGCCGAGCAGCGATCGAGGTGTACGCGGCCCATTTGCTCCGCACGGCGCATACGATGGGACCTTACCGGACCTGGGCGTCAGACGCCAGCGTCGCGTCACCACTGGTTGGGTTTGCCCATGGCAGTGCTGGCATCTCGTATGCCCTTCGCCGTGCGCACCCCTTCGTTCCATCTCTGCGTGCGGCGATCGAGGAGACTCTCTCGGCCAGCCATTTGTGGGAGTCGGCTCAATTCGATTCATCCGCGAAAAACTGGCGTGACTTACGGCCCATCCCTCCCGGTCGGAGCCGTGAGATCGAGTTTGCCTCGACATGGTGTAACGGTAGTGCCGGAATCGCCATCAACCGAGCGATGTGCTTCGCCCTGCCAATCCCGGGTGATGATCAACCTGCTCAGGCACGTGAGCTTAGGCTCGCTCTTGATACGAGTTTGGCCAAGGGTCTGGGTTCTGGGCACTCCCTGTGTCATGGTGACGCTGGCGTGGCCGAGGCTTTTTTGACCGCGTGGGAAGCGCGGGGAGATGATCGCGATCTTCTTACTGCTCAGCGAATCGGCACGATGATCGCCGATGACATCCTGACGACGGCCGGCATGCGAGAGACTGCAGGCCCGTCGGTCCCGCCCTCTCTCGGCCTAATGAGTGGCCTTGGCGGCGTGGCATATGAGCTTCTGCGCCTTACCGCGCCGCAAGAGCTTCCCTCCATCCTGGCGCTGAACCCGTGAAACTTCGCCATCGCGCGAGTACAAGCCATGCGTTGCACGAGTTGTTGCTGCCCCTTCGAGAACCCCTAGCAAGGGTGACTACGGTGGCACGAGTCTGCCCGCTCAGCGGGACGTAGGCACCCCGCAGATCGCGCGTGCCTTCTACTAGAGTAGCTGCCGAGGCTCAGGGTGATTCGACTTGTTGTGAAAAGCCTGCGGACGCGACGCGTTCAACCAACCGCGCCGCTAGTCGCCTAGCCGGTGTTGATTTTCGAGCCCTGAGGGAGCCCTCGACAGGGTGACTTGGGCGTGACTGGGCGACAAGCGATAAGCCTTACGCGGCAAGCGCAGCCGCACGCGGGTCACATGAAGAGGCGGTAGTCGTACGGGATGGGCGGCAGCTCGGGAACGTGCTTAACCACCTGCGCCAAGACCTGGGCGTACCGCACGGTGGCCGGCAGGGCGTCGTACAAGGAGTCGTTGTTCCAGTCCACCTTGGTGAGGGCGAGCACCTCCGCGGCCGCCTGCGTGAGATCTCCGTGGCCCGCCCACCGTGTCAGCAGCAGCGGCCGCGGTGTTCCCTTGCCACCCTGCAGGTAGTTCCTGTTCTTGGTCAGTGTGGCCGCCGGCGCGTTGCCCGATACCCACAGCAGGCGGCTGAAGGGATCGAGGGAGACGAGCGTCCCGCGGTGCACCGCGTAGCCCCAGGACTGCGGGCGGCCGGGCGTCGCTTCGACTCCGCGCCATGGCGAACGCGTCAGGCTCAGGCACTCCAGTTGCTCGAAGCCGCCCCACGCATCGGCGCACCCCGCGATCTCGTCGGCGGTGAAGGATAGGAGCTTGTGGATGACAAGACGTCTCGGGCGGTGTCCCGCCGCGCGATCTGCGTACGCGCTAAGGCTGGCGGAGATCACGCCGCGCATCTGCTCGCGCGACAACAGCGGATTGCGCGGGTCAAGCCCTCCCGAGACGTCGAAGGCGACGAAGTCCATCCCGCCGCCTGCCGCGTCGATCACCAGGCTGCAGCACACGGTGAACAGGGTGCGGCCATCATCGCTCGTGCGCGTCGCGACACCATCGGCGACGTCACCGCCGAGAAGCTCAAGGCGCTACGCGACGAACTCATCGACGCCGGGCTGTCGCTACAGGGCGGCGTGAGTGGGCGGATGCGAGTGCTACGCAACTTCCTCCGCTGGGCCCGCCGCAACGGCTATGACAGCGATGCTGACGCTGGCAACGTTCACCCACCCCAGGTCAAGTGGGAGGACATCGAGCCGACGACGCTGACTAAGACGCAGGAGAGAGCGCTCTACCAGGCGGCGCGGAGCGACCGAGATCGTCTTCTGGTCCGGTTCCTGCTCAACACCGGCCTGCGCGTCTCCGAGGTGGAAGGGCTCACCCTGGCCAGCATCGAGGACGTCGACCTCGCCGACGGCACCACCGAGCGGGTCCTGCGCGTGCTGCAGGGCAAGGGCCGCAAGGACCGCCACGTCCCGCTCAACACCAGGGCGGAGCCCCGCTTCGACCGTGAAATCGCCGACTACGTCCGTACCGTCCGGCCCAAGGCGGCGAGGAGCCGGGCTCTGTTCCTGATCCCCAGCGAGCGGGGCGCCGAGCCGGATACCTACCGGCTCCTCTCGACGGCGGGCATCAAGACCCTGTTCGCTCGGCTCCGGCTCGATACCGGCATACCCATCCATCCCCACGTGTGCCGGCACACCATGGCGTCGCGCTGGATCTCCTCCGGCGTGCCCCCATCGGTGGTCAAGCGGGCGCTGGGCCACTCATCGATGCGCATGGTGGAGCGGTACGTCCACTTCGACGCCGCTGACCTGGCCGCCGCGGCTCGTGGGTAGCTCGCTGCTGCGCGTGGCGCTGCCGCTGAGGACGAGGCGGGACAGCGCCGGGTCAACCGCGACGCGCTGGAGCGCACCGGCGATGAGCTTGGCGTTGCGGAGCAGGATCGGCCGACGGCCGAGCGCGTTGTAGATCGTCCCCTCACTGATCCCGGTCTCTTTAGCGAGGTCGCGACCGGTGATGCCGCGGGCCTCCATCTCGCCGCGGAGGTGCGCGGCATCGATGAGGACGGTCGCGGCGACCGGGCGCTCCCGAACGTGGCGCTCCACGTTGACAGGCGCGACGGCCAAGGCGTTCCTGGTGCCACTGCGGCTCTCGGAGGTCACGGGTGAGAGGCCGCTCGCGGGGCGCCCCGTCGCACGTTGTGCAGAGGCGGCTCTGTCTCGCGCGCCGCCAGAGGGGACCCCTGGGGCCTTCGTCCCCTCGTCTTACCCCTCAGTGGGATCTCCTTTGCCTCGGCCACGTCGTCCGGTTGAGCGCGCCACGGCGACGGCGTCGCGTCGCCCGCCGACCTCGGACGGGACAGCTGGCCGAGGCAGGCGCGGAAGGAGCCCGTTGCCCGGTCCCAGCAGTCGAGGGCGACCGTGGCACGTCCCGCAGCGAGGACCACCGCCGCGGGCACCCGGTCGGCGCGGTTGGCAACGATGGCGAGCGCCGCCTCGACCTCTCGGGCGAACATCAGCTGTGCGCGGTCGTCGCCGCTGCGCCCGTCTGGGCGCTCGCCGAACCGCGCGAGGTCCTGACGCAGACGCTCACAGGCCGCCCCGAGTGCATGGGGAGCCGGCCGCGGCGGCAACGCCTCCTCGATGTCGTTCGCATCGCGGTCGCTCGCATCGCGGACGCTGCGCACCAGGCGGGCCGCGGCCATCTGCAACTCCTCTGCGCAAACGCCCACCGAGAGGCTCGGCTCGCGCCTCGACGTATGCAAGGCTTCACTCGTGCGGAGATATTCACTGGCGTTGCTGGCGAAGAACGAGGTCGCTGCGCGAGCGGTCTGATCGAAGGGAGCGCGGCTCACGAGTTCGCGCGCTGCAGCCAGGCCCGCGTCGACCCCAGCGCGGAGCCGCTCGTCCTCCGCCTGATCGCTCTCGGCCGCGCGCGCCGCGGCAGCGCTGCGTCGTGAGGACGGCCAGTCTTCGAATTCTGGCGCCCTGGGGACAGCCTCCCGCTCGCACGCCGAAACAAGCCAGCGCGATGCGGCGCGCAGTCGCGTCGCGGCCCTACTGAGCGAGTTGCGTTCCTCTCTACTGAGCTCCATCACCCACCCCGTGCCGCTTCAGCTGACCCCCGGCACTCCTCTCAAGGCAGCGGGCACAGAGATCGCGGTCATCACAGCGCTCCCAAATACCGCAGTGAATGCACCACCAGTGGTCCACGGTTTCCGGGCCCTGCCAATCCCCTGGAACGGCGAGCGGTCTAGGGGCAGTTTCGACGTCCACCTGGAATTCCTCCGGGCGCGGTGCGCCGCGGCGACTCGCCGCTGTCGGTGCGCACCGCGCTTACTCCTCACAACCCCCGACAGACAGGCGGATCGGACACACGACGTGCAACCCCGACGAGAGGCCCGCTCGTCCACGCGGCCGGCCGAGCAGGTAGGCGACGAGCACGGACGCCATGACAGCAGCCGCAAGGGCCCAGTTGGGTGCGCCACAGCTCGTAGAGACACCGCTTTTCGAGAGCGATAGTCGTCGTGACGTACCTTGCCAGGCTGGGCCGTGGCGGGTCGTTTTGAATACGGATTTCGGCTCCGTCCTGATGGGGCGGGCCACGGCGTGACGCCACAGGTCGCCGACGCTGGCGCCAAAATGGCGCCCGTATCGGCCAATGCTGGCTGTAACTACGCGGGGCGGGGGCTGAAGCGAGCGTCCGGGGCACGGCCTGCGGACCGGATTACTTGCAGTGGCGAATACGCCGTGATGTAGTAGATGATCGGCCCGGGGGCGGGGCAGCCAACCACATCGCAACCTTGAGTGGGCCCAAATCGCTGACGGTTGGTTCAGCACCCTGGTCATGGCTCCCAGATGGAGTGGTCATGGGCGAAGACGACGCGGGCAGGGCTCAGTTCCTGCAGCCGGTCCACCCAGGCTGGCGGAACAGGCAGCGGCCGTGAGTGGCCGTCGCGATGTGCGCGCCAAGCAAGTACGTCTGCGCTATAGGGTGTCGTGGCTCTGGCCGGCAACAATCACCGTGCCGTCGCCCCGACGGACGAGCAGGGATTGATGACCCTCGGTATGCCCGGGTGTGGGCAACAAGAACACCCCGGGCAAGACCTCGAACTCCCCGTCGAGCTCCTCATAACGAGTGCCGGGGGTGTCGATCAGCTCGGGCAGCGTGTAGTCCTGGGTATGTCGGGCCGCATCGAGTTCGATCCGTTGTGTGAACACGGGTCTGCCGACGAGCAGGGGGTTACCGCCGCAGTGGTCGAAGTGCAGGTGGCAGTTGGCCACCAAGCCGATCTGGGCCGCCCGCACGCCGGCCGCGACAAGCGCATCTTCCAACGGTTGGCGCCGGGGCCGGTAGTGGGCGTCGACCTCGGGGTCGCTTCCCATGCCGGTATCGAATAGCAGCATCCCGTCGGCATGGTCGACGAGGTAGCCGAGGCAAGGCTCCACTCGCGGAATGCCGATACCGGTTTCCTCGGCCGGTCGGACGAAATATCCGAAGTCCACGCGCCGCACGACCACCCCACGCATGCCCGTGAGTTTGACGCTCGCCACCACTGCGGGTTCGAGGCTGTTCCGCATCGATCCTGACGCCATCGCGATCGTTGGCCACGATAAGGAGGACCGATGCGCTTCGTTGATCGATGTCGCAACTGACAGTTAGTGACTCGCGGCCGTCCTGGGCCTACTACCCGCCGGTATCGCCATGCTCATGCCCGGTGCCCTGCCAGACTAGACAGGGTGAGTGCACTGCTCGAAAGGACGCTGACCTGTTCAGCCCGTCTTACCTCGTCAATGTGCGGGTAGCGAAGAAGATCGGGACTTCCTGATAGAGCGGTTGTCGTTCTGCGAGCAACGATGACGCCTCGGGCTCTTCGACCACGTCCACCGCGAAGCCGGACTGAGTGAGCGCGTTCAGGTACGTGCTCAGCATGCGGTGATGGTTTCCCGCTCGGCGGAGGCCATTGGGATTCGGTGACCGCCAGAAGCGCTCGTCGAAATAACCATTGACGGAGACGCGCGGCCGCCGATCGGAATCCATTACCGCGCTGGCGCCAGGAACCAGGAAGCACGGGTGGCCGATCACGAAAACGAACCAACCCCCGGGCTTGAGGACACGATGAACGGCCCTCATCGCGGCTCGGAGATCGGGAATGTCCATGAGGCCGAGTTGACAGGTGGAGCCATCGAAGCTGGCGTCGTCGAGAGAGGCCAGAATCTCAGCGTCATCGAGCACGTACGAGACGGCAGAATTCTGTCCGGGGCCGTGGCGACGGGCGAGTTCGACCATTTCCTCAGAGCTGTCGACGCCCACGACATGACGGGCGCCGGCGCGGGCTCTCGTCGCTAGGCCTTGACCGCATGCGATGTCCAGCACCTCCGTCCCTTCAAGGGGCGGTACCAGCGGAGGAGGCAGTCGACGGCGGTCTCGTGCGGTCCACTGCCGGCAGTGATGAGGTCGTGCCGCGGCGGTGGACTCGCTCAACAGCGCCTGCCCGCCCATTGGCAGGCGAGCACAACCGCGCTGCGTAATGCACATCGATCCCCCAGTAGTTTTAGGTCCCAGCAAGGAGGCGGTCAGCCAGTGCGTCGGGCGTCAAGCGCGCTACGTAGTCCCCGGCGTCGCCAGGATAGGTCCGTCGCAGCCACCGCGCGAGATCGTGGAACTCCTCGGACGTCGCGTCCGCTAGATCAGGGACCAGTCGTAAGGCCTGCACCAGGTCGTCGTGCGAACGGACCGCATCGCCGACTATCGCACACGTCATGATGCATCCGGCCAAGACTGGTGGTGCGTGGGTCAGACCCTGAGCGCGCGCCACCGCCAGCCAGTAGCGTTCTTCGTGGCGCAGCAACCGCGTCAAGGCGTCTTCCTCATACCGCTGCTCATCGCCATGGTCCCAGTCTGAGAATTCGAGCAAGGCTTCGATCGATAACTCAAGGGGGGTCGGGAACCCTTCGAGGTCGGCATGCCGACCGAGTGGCAGGTCACGGTGCAACGCTACTGCGAAGCTCTTGCGTGCAAGATCGAGGAAGGCCAAGCGTTCGGCAGCAGACCAGTCATGCGGCGCAAGGCGAACCACCGCAGCATCGTCAAGGACCTCGTCGACTTCATCGACGACGAAGCGCATCCTGTTTAGTGGATCCTGAGGGGACTCCGGGTTGCGCATGAGCAGCACGATCCGAACTGGCAGATTCGCCCGGCGCCGCAGAACGGCTCCGAGCATTGATTGAACCTCGGCAACGCGTGCCTCTGCATAGTCCACCACCACCGCGAGGGGCCCCCCGGTACCGGCCGCGAAAGCGCCAGGCTGGCCGATGTCGCCGGAGAGCAGTCCAGCCATCCAGCCTTCCTGGTCGGTCAGCCGCTCACAGAGCTCGACAGCCAAACGCGACTTGCCGGCTCCGGCCTGGCCGATCACGACCGCCACTCGCACCGCGGGGCCGTTCTCTGCCCACGCCTGCAGCAGATCCAACTCAGAGTCGCGAAAGCGAAAGGGCACCAGCCCGTAGCGGGGCGACAGTAGCTGCCCAGGTCCGACGGCAGTCGGATTGCGCAGCAGAGCGCGGCCAGGAACGAGTTGGGGCTGCACGCCATAGGCTCGCTCCACACTCTCGACCACCTGCTCAACGGCAGCCAGCGTCTCGATGGCCACACCAAACATCGCCATGTCGTTGACGATCTGACGCAGGAAGGTCTCGACCGTTCGTGTGTCCGCGCGGCGCCGCAGCTCGGAGTCCATGACCAGAAGCTCGTCGGACTCCAACGACTCCAGTAGCGCCTGCCACGCGATCCCCAGGGCAGCCGCCGCTCGCTGCCGGGCGCCGGTCTCCGCGTCGCCCGAAGAAGAGGAGTCGGCGCTCCCGTCCAGGAAGGCGTCGGCAAGCGTGGCGACTATGTGGTCGGAGGTTGCCGGCGAGCTAGTGTCGGCCAACTCCGACCAGGACACCGTCGCCAACCACCGCCGCAGACTGGAGCGTTCCCTGGCTGAGAGGAGTCCCGGCATATCGCGATCGATGAGGCGGATCGCCGCAGCAGGGAGGGCGCGCCGTCGGTTGCGGCCCAGTCCGGACAGCACCACGACGACGTCCCAAGCGCGCGCCAGCCCGAACCCAGCGAGCAGCGATAGGACCGACGCCGACATATCAGGCATGCTACCTCTGTGGATACCGAGGGTCAGCTGGCGAAGATGGCGCTGGTCGCATCGGTGCTCGCGCGCGGATCACCCCGGCAGCGTCTGGGAGCGCTGCCCCGTCTTGCCCGGACGGCACGAGACCACCCTACTATCCGCCCATTCGTCGAGCGAGTACTTGCCGAGCACGCCGCCACGTTGGTTCAGGAGGCAGCAGCCTTGTCCGAATCGGCGCCGTGGGTTGGCCAGGCCGCCCTTCGGGCGCTTGAGGCCGCACTGCCTGCATCTTGGCCTCCGGGCCTGCCACCGCCCGACTTCCTCGACGTACCCGGCGTCGAGCGGATGCGCGTCGCAGCCGCTCAAGCGGCGGTGGAGCGCTCCACAACTAGCGCCCGCACACTGCTTCGGCTGGAACTGGCGCAACGACTGCGGGTGGCAGGCGAGCACCAGCAGGCGCTCGAGTTGGCACGCTTGTCAGTTGCTGAGCTGGAGACGTCGGACGGCCGGGAGAGTACACGGAGGCTCGCTGAAGCGCTCAACGTCCTGGCCATCCTCGAGATAGAGTCGGGAGCCGACATGGCGGCGTTGCTTCATGCGCATCGCAGCGTCTGCTTGCACATCGAGGCATGGAATGCGGAGCTTCGCGACCGCCAGTCAGGCGCGTGGGCCTGCCTGACCCTCGGTGTTGCGTACTACCGCGGAGGGCAGGACGAGCTAGCCCGGCGCTACCTCACAGAGGCCAAGCGGCTCGGCCGTGGTCTAGCTCCCGAGCGCGCCGACTATCCCAACATCGAGGTGAGCGCCGCTGTGACGGTTGTGACCCACTTCCCTGATGTCGATGTCAACGTGGATCTGGGACGCCTGCACTTCGACCCGCCGCGGGTCGACGACCGTGCGCTGCTGGCCTCAGCTCGCGGGTTTGTGCTCACCGGTTCTGGCCGCCACGCCGACGCGCTGCCCCACTTCAACGAGGCGCTTGCCCTGCGCCGACTAGAGCTCGACCTTGCGCCGGCACGTCCAACGATCCAACTGGCTCGCGTGCTGATGCAACTTGGTTCGGCCCTCGACGCTCTCGGCCGTCAGCATCGATCCGCTCACGCCTACGAGGAGGCCGCAACCCTTGCCACTTACCCGACGATGCGAGAACGCGCCGTCCGCGCAGCCTCGCATGCCCATCGGCGCGCCGCGGCAGACGCCAGCAGGCGCGACAGCCGACTTGCCGAGGACCACTTCAAACGGGCCCTCGACCATGACGCCACCCTCGGCGATACCGCTTCCCGGGCGTTGACGATGGCCGTAGGCGCCTTCGTCTCCTGGGACAACGGGGACCCCCAGCCAGCCCTGGATCGCGCCGAGACATCGGTGCGACTCGCCGCCGACGCAGTCGCATCCGGCGAAAGGGAGGACAGCCAGGTAAAGTTCGCCCAACTGACCCGCGACTCCATGCGCCGAGAAGTCGCCAAGTACAGGGACTATCAACTCGCCGGTAGCCGTGAGCGCGATCGCGCACCCCACGGGTCGTCGCTACCTGAAAGAAGGATTGGCGCACGCCGGCACGTGGCCGTGACGCCTCTAGACGGCGGGGGAACGACAAATGCCGTCGCATGAGTGCGGCAGCTTCCCAGCCGCAGAGGATTTCGAACCTCGCTCGGTCAGAGGAGGCTGACCATCGGACCCAGCTAAGAACGGGAGGGGTTCGTACGGCGTCAAGCCGGATGCAGCTTCGAGGACTTGAATCCATCGAAGGAGAAGAGACAGGCCCTCCTTCGTGAGATCGCGGCTGACAGCGCGCGAGACGCGATGGCGTCGTTTGGTAGTTCGAATAAGCGAGAGTCTTCCCAGCCATCCTATGCGGTGGGCAAAGCTCGTACGCGGCGGTGCCCGGTGTTCGCCGACGCAGTGGTGGCCGGGGCCATCGTGGACCGCCTCCTGCACACGGCGGCCGTGATGAACATCCGCGGCGCCAGTTACCGAGCCCGTGTCTACGCGGCCAAGCAGAAGCTCAAGGGAGGCGGTGCTATGGTTGCGTGAACCTCGAGGCCTGTGCACTTTTGATGATCAGGTCTGTGCACTTTCCGTGCTCCCCAACATCTCGTCCGCGTCGACGCGGAAGGCCTGAGGCTCTCCGCGCTACTGATCTCCGCGTCGGCATGCGCACGGCAAGAGGCGCACCGAGCCGCCATCCGCTCGCGTCATAAGCCAAGTCCGACTCCGATCCTGGGGCGTTCTTGGAGTTACGGCAGAAGCGGGTCGAACTACAATTCGAGGGCCAAGCCCGTCTGGCCGGGTTCGGGAAAGCAGGTTTGGAACCCGGCCTTGCGCTGCAGGCTGTCGTCCGACCACATACTGTTCTGAGCCGATCGGTAGTTAAAGTGCAACGTTGAGTCACGGTCGCCCGAAGCAATGATCCGGGCGACCGCCTCTTCATCGGGGTGACCGAAGATGGCTCCGTTCGTCGAGAAGAGGTACCGCCGACACGACAGTGCCTCCAGGAGCGTGATGTTCACATTGTGCCGACTTCCGTGGTGCGGAACCTTGAACGCATCGATCTGCAGACGCTCTCTGCCCCGCTCCCGGAGCAGCCTCCGGACGTTGGATTCGATGACACCTGGAAAGCCGTCAGCACCAAACAGAACGGCCGCACCGTTGTACTCAGCCAGCACGACAATAGAGCTGCCGTTCGGCGACGAGCGGTCAGGCTGAAACGCGGTAGCCGCCAATTGCCGCACGTCGACTTCACTGGGGCCGAGCAGGTCGAGGGGGACGCCGCGCCTCGCAGCCAGGGCGCCAATCACGGCGGTATCGGCGGGAGTGCGCGGGCCGACGGTGTTGATACCGGCAGCGCGGATAGTTGCGGACCACTCCCGGCGTAGCTGGCGCAATTGGTCTGGTCCCGGAGAGAGTAGGGTCAGTCTCATTCCGCCGGGCAACTCATGAACCGGCAACGGGCCCTCGGCCGGGACGACTACCGCCCCGGCACTAAATGACCTGTTCCAGGGAAGACCACGACGGTCGATCCACGTCGAAATGATCTCACCCTCGACGGGACCGAGGGTGTCCGCCGGGGAATCCGGAAGATGCTGGTATCCGTTGAACCACACCTGATCAACAGCGACGTTGAGAACAGGATCGGCGAGAACCTTCAGCAGACCGCCGATGTGGTCCGAATCGATGTGGCTGATCAGAAGGAGCTCGAGGCGGCGCTGCTCCGGCGGCAATGCCAGGATGCGCTGTTCAAGGACCTTGTTGGTTGGCGGAGTTCCTCCATCGATGACGATGCGGTGGGGCTGTTCCGAATCGCCGTACTCGACCCAGAGCGCGTCACCTTGATGGGCGGGGAGCATCTCGACGCGGAACATCTTGCCTAGACCTGAACCCGCCAGTCGACGTCGCCGAACGAGGTGAGACAGAGTGCCATTTGTTCGCCGTCGCTGAGCAGAGTACGACGCACCGTAAGCATCACGTCCCCAAAGCAGACACCATCGGTTTGGCGATTGGGCGTGGAGGCAGTGTGCAGCGCGCGAACCAGCGCGGCCGCTACCGGAGCCGCCCGGCGACCGAGGACGGGTGCGACAGTTCCGACTACCAGCGCGGCGCCATTCGTGCGGAAGGCATTCACGAATGTATGTAGATGCTGGTCGTCCGTTGCGGTACCACAGCCGAGCAGGAGCACCACCGGGGCCATATCTGGGTATGGCCTGACCACCTGCGCGTCGATCTGCGCAAGCATGAGGTCATCGCTCGTGCCAATCTGCAGGGCGAGGTTGCCCCGAACGTCTGCGGTATGGGACAGCAGCAGTTGCAACGCCGGGCGGCGAAGACGCACCCCGGTGAGCCAGTCCCGCCAGCTGGCCACCTGAGTGGCGTTGGGGTCCATCAGGCGCAGCGTCTCGAGCACCTGCGCCTCCAACCCCGTCTTGTTGGGGTCTGCCCTGTCGCTGGCGGCGAAGATGGCAGATCCGAACTCGGTCAGGTGCTGACGTTGCGCTGTCGGCTCGCGACGGACGCCTGTCCGAGCCCCCGCGCGAGTCTGCTCCTCGTCGAGGACTTGACGCTCGATGACCTTGGAGAGCGCCCAGAAGCCTAGGGGGCAGACAACCGTGCTCCACGCTGGGTTGTCCGGAGCTGGTGGATGGTGGCTCGAGCTGCAGTGACCGGCCCGTAGTGCGGCGTCCCAGTTCGGGCAGAGGCCGGCATCCTTCGTTGGGACGGCGAATTCATACACGAACTCCACCGGGATGAACTCGTCCGCGTCCGTCACCAAAACCTGGAGCTTGGCGACCTCCCGTCCACGCATTGCTTTCGCGACCGGAGCGCCGATGACCTTGAACAGCTCCACCCCGGTGAACGCAAGGTCGCGCAGCAGTTGCACGTTCGCCGGCGAGTCCATCCGACGGTCGTACAGATCCGGATTTAGGGCTAGGTCGGTGAGCCGCTCGGTGATCCGTTGAGCGCCCAGACTCAGCCGGCTTTCATCGAACTGAATGACCTCCTCGTCATGGACTGCAACTGTGGACGGCGGGCCCGTCGGTGAGCCTGACCGCACCATCGCAAGGTCGAAGGGCTCTCGCGCATCCAGATCGGCGAACCCAGGCCGCACAACGGCGACGCGAAACGAGATGGAGTCGTCACCAGCGGCAGCAGTCGGATCGTCCACTACGCGGCCACGGATCACGGCTCGCTGGAGAATCCGATTCCGGTAGAGCACATCAATGCGCGCACGAAATTCGGAGCGGGCAGCACCCGTCCGGAAGCTGAAGCTACGAACGTCCGTCGCGCCCACGGGCGGCAGCACCACTGGTTCTCCCACGACGGGTTTGCCTCGAGGCGGAGTGAACATGAAAGTGAGCGACTTGGGCTGCCCGGGGTCGGGGAGCGAGTCGTCAATCGCGGCTCCGCCAGTGGCGACCAGTAGGCCAGTGCGGACCGGGCCGATCTGGACCTCTACGATGTGGTCCGTGTCAGCTCGAAGCGCGCGGGTCACCGCACGGTGTCGTCCGCTAGAAGCCTGGTACATCTTGGCGAGGATCCAGCGCGGCTTGGGTGGTTGAACTGACCGGCGCTTCGCGTGCCCGCGTTGCAGGGCAGGCGTCTTGACAGCTCTCTTGCGTGAGCCGGTCGTGGGACTGCGTCGCCCGCTTCGTCCGGATCGGCTGAGTCCCGTCGCGGATCCTGGGCTCGTTGTGCCCGCGGTAGTCTGTTTCTTGCCGTCAGCGTCGGAACGCGCCTGCCCCGGCCGCGGAGAACGCCGCCTTCGCGCTGGGCGCTCTGCACTCTCGCCGCTACCGGATGGGTCAACCGCAAGGCCTTCAAAGGAATCGTGCCCGCTGGGGGACTCAGTCTGTTCAGGCTTTATGACTGCTGGCCGGCCGATCCCCTCATCATCCACGGGAGACAGCACGCGCCGAAACTCCCCAGATTGCGTCTCCCTCACCTCGGTGGGCTCGAGGAAATCACCGGCGTCGGTCGCCGCTGACCGGCGGGGCGCGGGGCCTACGCGCGGAAGGGCCGGAGACGAAAGAGTTCCCTGCGGAATCTCGTCACTCGCAATGATGGGTCCGCTGAGCGCGCCAACGCTCTCTGTGGCACTCGCGACCAGGCAGGCTGCGGCCACCTGGTCGACCGTGTTGTCAGATGTGAGAAACGGACCCATCGCCTGGACCAAACCCGAGATGCCTCCCCGCGAGAGCATCCAGGCAATCTGACCCGACACTGTCGATGGTCGGGATGGCCGGAGCACTGCAGTCACGCGGTCGAAGAGGTCGGTCCGGGAGGTTAAGCTGAATGCGTGCTTTCGGTACTGGACAAACAGGCCAGCGGGGTCTGGCCGGTACTGGGCACGCAACGCCGCCACCCACTGGACGACCGCGTTACGAAGCTGGAGTTGTGTGTCTTCGTCGGACGACGCGAAAGCGGCTGTGGCGATGGCTGCACCTAGCCCCGCCTTCCACGCACCGTCGAGCGCCGCCCGGACCTCTGTCGGCTCGCCACCTGCGGCGGTGATGCCTCTGAGCAAACGCGCCGCCTCCGCCTGCCGCGAATCCGAGTGCCGCGAAAACCCCAACCTCTTGCCCTGTGCCCATGACGGCTCAAGCAGAGGCGCGCTCGGCTGAGCATCCCAGACAGTCGCGGGCAGCGGGTCGCCGGGGTTGACGATGGAGCCGGTAGTGCGGGAGTTACGCCCACCGCCCTTGCCGGTCTCACGGACTGGTTCGCCACCGATGTGTTCATCGATCGTGCGGACAACGGCCGTGCGCTCGCGCGAATCCTTCGACGTTAGCGCCCGGGTGGCGAAGGCGACGACGGCGGACCGCGCGTCTCGGTCGAGCGGGAGCCGAATCAGGGCGGCGAACATCGCTACGCGGACTGCCGGGCGCGGACTGTTCAAGCCGTCCAGCAGAGGTCGCAATGCCGCGGCGCTCAGCTCAGGGCGGCGCGCGCCTTTCTGTGCACGCCCTGCCATGAACAACATGATCGCACTAAGCGGCTGGCGCGTTGGGCGCAATCACTATTAGGCGGAGGCTCACTTTGATCGAGGGAGCCCTACGTCATTGATGGCTCCGCTCGTCAATGCATATCATCGCAGTCCCAACAACTGGAGGGACCCAAGTATGCCGACACCCTCGGCGACGCCATCGGTGAATGCGGGGACATCGAATCCGTTGGTGACAGGAGGCGATCTCAACACGCTGCTGATCATCTTGGGGGTGATCGCACTGTTCGTCATCATCTCGCCATGGCTCTTCACCTGGAGGTTCAAACCCTATGCGGGTGAACCCGATGGGCACGGCGGCTACCGTCAGGTGGGAAGCTTCTTTGCCATTCCCTACATCACGTGGTGGCTGCTTCATTACATCGTCGCTGTGCTGGGGATCCTGGCTGTAGTGATCTTGGCGGTGGACAACATCCTGAACGCTGCCGTCGTCTCTGCCCTCCTCGGAGGGTTGTTTGGGTTCGTCCTTGGAACATCAGCCCGCGGAAATCCAATCACGGCGTCCACAGCCACGCCACAAGGACAGGCTGCACCGGCGCCAGGCCTCCAACTGACCAGCCTGAATCCGAATACAGGCCGCGCGGCGGGCGGCGAGCCCGTCGCGCTCGTGGGTACTGGATTCGTTCCCGGGTCGAAGGTCACCTTTGGAACGACTGAAGCTACCGCGGCCGTCGCCAGTCCAACTGTGATCAGCGCCATCACTCCCCCTGGAACCGCGGACGCCGCCGTGGATGTCATCGTCGAGCTACCTGATCACACCAAGACGACGGCGACGCCGAGCAGCCGCTTCAGGTATGGCAGTGCCTAGGCGCCGAACTCGACTTGCACTACCCGAGGCGTGTCCTCGAGGGGTCGTCTTCTGGCTGGGTGTCATGCCATCGCTCCGCTGACGCAGTGACTCGGCGCCCGGCAGCGTCGTCGCAGACAGCGATGGTCGGTGAGCCAGGACTCTTCGTGAGATCGGGTTAACTCGAGGGCAGCTCTTGCCGCCGTTCGCGGCGGCATCATCGATAGAGGGAGCGCACCATCCAGGGAATGGATCCCGCTGATGGCTGTAAAGGCTGTCAGCCAAGCTAGCGAGATCTCCTGACCCCGCGTTGGACGGTCACGACGGTGTCGGCGGCGGCGAGCAGGTCCGGATTATGTGATACCACGATCCATGCAGCTGGCCACCGGGCAGGTAGTGCCTTCCAGATCGCGCGGGCGGTGTGGGCGTCCACCGAGGAATCGCAGTCGTCCACGACATATACGTCGGCTGGGCGGCATAGCATTCGGGCCAGGGCTAGGCGCTGTCGCTGGCCGCCCGAAAGTTCGTGGGCCTCGCCTGAACTGAGGCGGGTGCTGAGACCCCACGGCAACTCCGCAGAGCCCGGCCGTAAGTCCACGGCGGTCATGGCTTCATGCATGCGATGCTCGGACACACTGCTTGCGCCGAGTACGAGGTTGTCACGGAGCCACGGCGATCATCGATCGATTGTCGAACCTGCAAGCTGGCCGGCCCCGGCGTCGACCAGCGGCTCCCAGTTTGTCGCTGAGGCTGTGGGTGACGAGAATGCAGTCCTGTCGTTTATGCGGCGATCTCGTACTCGTGGAGGAGGCCACGGGATAACTTGTCAAGTCTGCCCCGGTAAACGCGGCTAACGGACCAATCATGCGGCCATGTCCAGCGGCTCTGGCCATGCAATCGTCTCGTTGTAGAGAACGCGCTTCTCGAGGCACGCGTGGAGAATCCCCACCATCCGGTTGGCGACTGCGCGAACAGCCTGAGCATGGGTTTTCTGCCGGCTGCGTAGGGCATCGTAGTAGCGCTTGGCACCCGGCGATGACTGGGCGGCAGAGAAAGCCCAGCGCAATGAGGTCTCGCCGAGTCGGCGGTTGCCACCCCGGCGTGTCGTCACCACGCGCAACTTGCCCGAGGCCTTGGTCACCGGCGAGGTTGTGGCGTAGTTCTTGCGTGCTCTAGCATCTGTGTAGCGATTCGGTTCATCGCCGAATTCACCAAGGGCCCGGGCGCCAAGGACAAGACCAAGTCCGGGAAGACTGCAAATGATCTTGGCGTCCGGGTGTTGTTCAAAACGTGATGCGAGCTCCACTGTGAGCAGGTCGATCTGTACGGTCATCACCCGCACAATCCCTGCGATTGCCTGCGCCGAACTGCCGTATGACTGCGTCACGATTGGCGTGGTCTCCAGCTGTGGCACGCGGAGTGCCTCGCGTATCTCCTGCGCACGGCGATCAAGAGCGCGTTTGCGGCCGGCTTGACGTAGCACTGTGGTGATCTGTGATGTTGTGAGGGCTCGACCCTGGGCTGGCGTGGGTGCTTTCTCGACCAGCGCCATCGCGTCCTGGCTATCCCGCTCCGAGGGTGAAGCAAACCCAGGAAACGCCAGCAGCAGACTGGGGTAGTACTGCCGCAGCGCGCTGCGCAGGTTGTTGACTTGGTCCTGCCGGTCATGGGTCAGAGTCTGGTGCGTTCGGGCGAGCACCTTGATTCCTTCGGCAAGGTCTGAGTTGCCGACGTAGGGTCGATGGTTGTGGCTGTCAGTGCGGACAGCATCGGCCAACATCTTGGCGTCACCCCGGTCCGACTTCGCACCGGAAAGGTGGTGCCGATCACGGTACCGGCTCGATGCCATCGGATTGATTTCGTAGACCATGTAGCCTGCGGCGACAAGTGCCTGTGGCACCAGGCCGTGGACCGATTCGGTGCCCACCATCACTTTGCTTGGATTGGGCTCATGCTGGCCCACCAACTCATGGATCAGAACGACACCTTCCATCGTGTCGCCAATTCGCCGTTCGTCGAGCACGGTTCCCGCCTCGTCCATCAGGGCGACGTCGTGGTGGTCCTCGGCCCAATCCAGCCCCAGATAGATCATTGACTCCCTCCTCTGTGTTCCGGTTGACGTGCGTGAGCCACAGGAGAACAGCGGCGTCCTAATGGATCAGTGCTCACGGGCACAACATCCCACCAGCCATCGGTCTCCTGCCGATCACGGGGGCACGTTCTTTCCTGTGGGCTCGATGCCCGAGGTATTGCAAGTGCTGACCCCATGCTGGCTCGTGTAGGAGCTTGTTCACTCTTTCCCGACTTATGCAACCCCTCCTCCCCGCGCCCCTCCACCCCTTCACTACTACTACTGGGTGGGGATAACCGGTTAGGTCCCCATTAGGTAATGCAACGCTGCCTTCTGGCGCGGAGATCGCCGTCCCCCTCTCGACGACGCTCTTTCCGACCCGGACTTGGCGGTCTACGTCGAGGGATGGGGGCGCCCTGGAGATACCGCCCTTATCGCTCGCGACTCCAGCGGCGCGGTGGGCGGCGCGGCGTGGTTCCGCTTCACGGCCGCGATCCCGGAGGTCACCATCGGCGTCCAGGAACTCTGGCGCGGGATCGGCGTCGGCACGCGCCTGCTCACGGAGCTTCACGCCGCAGCGCGAAGGGCAGGCATCACGCAACTGAGCCTCAGCGTCGAGCACGACAACCGCGCACTGTTCCTGTACGAGCGTCTCGGGTACGTAGTGCACCTGCGTGATGGTGGTGCTGCGACCCTGGTCGTGCAACTCGAGCAACCCTGAGGTTGCAACGCGTTTCTCCGGAGAAAACGGCTGCTACTCGTACCCCAGGGTGATGCCGAGTTCCCTGAGGGCACCCCGGAGATTGCCAAGATAACCACGGCTAGAAGGCCGTAATCGACCCCAGTATTCGCGAGGAGGGAGAGATACCACGATCGATAGTTGGCTAAGAAGACGGCGGGTGGGGCCAATAGAAAGATCACGCCTTGGAACAGAAGGAAGGCGTCCTCGGCGCCAACCTTGCCTAACCTCGCATGCAACCGTGCGGCTATTCCGCGCCGCCCCGGCTGGCCGGGAGCCGCCGGAAGCCCCGCTTGGGCTCCCCCTGTAGTCACCAGAGGGACCCGCGCGTATCCGACGCTAAGCGGGCCCACCCCTTACACCTAGGGTATTCGCGCATCGTTCTACCTGGTATGTGCTCTGGGCTGTAACACATTGCGACTAAAGAGATGACTTCAGCAACAACCTGCGCGATAATGATGCACATGGCCGCTTCCCTAGCTCTAGCGACTTTGGGGCTCATGCTTATCGCTTGGACGGGATTCCGGGGTGACGCCCAAAGTCGACCGAATCCCGCTTCGCCACTGAGGCTGACTTCTCAGCAAGCGCGGCCGCGGCCGCTACTTAACCGCGGGTCTGTAACGGGGTGCTACGCGGGAAGCACCACCGATGCACAGACCTCATTCGCCTCGAAACCGGCCCTCGCACTCTGCGAAGTGGCGACCTAGGAACGCTGGCGCCCTTCGAGGTCCATGCTCCGATGAGGAGCTGGTGCGCCCCGGTGAGGCGGCGATCCGGCGTGAAGTCTCGAACTTTGAACGTGACCTTCGCGCCGCCGCGACTGTCCGGGCACGGCACCTAGGGCATTCGCATCCCTCTGCGGGGGATGTCGACGCCTCCAAGTGGCTCTTGCGTCAAGGGGAGCCGGCCTCGGCTGCTGCGAAATTGTTCCTCAGAGCTGCATCGGTATTCTGGTCGGTGTCGATTGGGTTCCTGGTAAGCGAAGTGCAACAGCCGGGGTTGGGCTCTCTGGTTGGGCTTGTCGTTGCTGCAACCTTCACACTCGCATTCGTCGTCGGGGCTGTTTTGGGGGGATGGCGGCCTCAGCGATGATGAGTCACGGTCGCGTCGCTCAGACGGACTTCGCATCCGGAGCGCCTGCAGTCGCCTGAGTCTGGCCGGTCAGTTACCAGCCCGAGGCGTGGGGTACCCGAAAACGAAGGCCTCCTGATTCAGACCAACTCCAGGCGCTTCAGGACGACAGTCCCCAGCAGACCGAGAACTACCGCAGCGAAACCCGAACAGTCCAGCCGCGAGCGTTATATGAACGGCATCGCCGCCGCTGAGAAGAATCACCACTCCGGAGAGTAGGAGGACAACGATGATCAGCAGAAGGATCACGGCGGCGACCGCGAACCGCGGCAGTGTCTTTACGAGAGCCGCCGTGAGCGGGAACTAGCAGCGGCCCAACGATGTTTAGGGGCATTTGATGGTTTCGGCCAACAGCGAGCCCGTAGAGAACGGCACCCCCGCCCAGCTCAGCATGGGCAGGATCCTAGATCGCCCTAAGCCGGGAATCCAGCCCCCGTGAAGCGATTGGCGCGGTCCCGTTAGCGACCGCGCCGATGTACAGCGTAGCCCGTGGGCGGTCGATTGATTCGGGACCAGTCGCGCTGACAGCGCGTTCATATCGTCGGTCCTGCATATGATGGAGTCGGCGAGCTACCGTAGCCGCCCTTTCTTGTTGCTCAAGGATCCCAAACCATTCAAAGTGTCCAAGAGGACAAGGATCTGATCGAGTAGCCTGCGGGTTCGAATGGTGCTCAATCAGGGCAAGCAGTCGGCTGCGTGGAACTTAGGAAGACCCTTCGTCTGCAAGGGCAGCGCGCCAAGCGTCTCCTAGCATATGCGGCTTTCACTAGACACTCCCGCTCACTCCCCCCATACTTCAGCCGGTGAGGCTCTCCCATATTGTGGCGAACACTCGTTTGGCCACAAGATATAGCGTAGGCCGCAGATGCACCTGACCCGTTTGCCCGTATTTGCGCATTTGCTCTATTCAACCTATCATGGGTGAGGAGGCCTTGCTGTGGCAAGGCCCGGCAGCTTGACAGCCGAACGGGTGCGCACTTATCGGCTCATTCGTGACCCTGTGCACGGCTACGTGGAGCTCCCCAATGTTCTTGAGTTATTGGTAGCGGACCCCCGCATACAGCGTCTACGGCGAATTAGCCAGAATGCCCTAGCGTCGAATGTTTACCCTGCAATGACAGGAACCCGATTCGAGCACTCGCTCGGGACCATGCACCTTGCTTCTCGCGCCTGGCGGAGCGCCTCGCTCAATTCTCCGGATGCACATGCGGAATTTGTGAAGTTGGTGCGAGGCGACTTGAGCCAAAGTGGTCTGGACGAAGATCAACTTTCGGACCGAGTTCTCGCTGAGAGCCTTCGCCTAGCCGCGGCAGCCTTGGGACTCCTCCATGACGTGGGTCATGCTCCCTTTAGCCACACCCTGGAGCCCTTCTTCGCCTCCCAGATTCGCCTCCCAGGCCTCAGGCCAGGTGACTCGGTACAGGGTTTCCACGAGCTCGCAGGGCGCCGCATTGCGCGCAGCCTGGTCGAGGGCTACCTATCCGATACCAGGCCGCTCTTCGACCTACTCAAGATGCTGCTCCTCGACGACGCCGGAAGCTCTGCGTGGGGTCGAGCCCTCCACGGCTTGGTGTCTGGCGAGATCGATGTGGACCGAATGGATTATCTGGTCAGGGATGCCACGAAAGCCGGTACAGAATTCGGTCACATCGACGTAGAGCGCTTGCTCCGTACTCTAGAAATCTGGCGCAACGACACTGGTGGTTTCCAGACGGTTATTGGCAGTCGAGGTCGCAGCGCAGCAGAAACCCTTCTCCTACAACGCACCCAAGCTTACCGCTGGATTTTCTTTCACCCCCACGTGGTTGGGACCAACCTAGCCCTCCTGCGAGCTTGCGAAACCGTGAGCGAACTCGGGGTGAGCCAATCACCGATCACCGCACTTCGCCTGCCCCCGCGACGGGTCGGCGAGGTCTTCAGCAAGGCAGCTCCGAGGCTTGACTACGTCTCAGAAGCAGCACCCCTGGCCTTGGAGGATGTCTTCCCGGATCTTCCAACAACTACGCGTGCCCAGATCCCTCCTCCCAAACATGCCGCCAGTGAAATCACTCGTCTTGCCAGATCAAGCAGCACCGATGACTGTACGGTAATTGAATGGCTCAAGCAATCAGCCGAAGTTGCGGATCTGTTGGTTCGGCACGACCTTCTCCAAGACGGCGATCTAGACCTTGCGCGAAGGTTCAATGCCTACCATGACGCGGCGGTGCTCAGGCGGCCGAACTTCATCTCAGCCTGGAAGGTATACGACGAGTACGCCGACGTGGCCACGCGTATGGCGAAACCACTCGCGAAATGCGTTGACGATGCCATGAAAGAGGTGGAACATCGCAACCCTCACGTGTCGCGGCGAATCCTCCGTGATCAGCGATTGGAGATCAAGAAGGCGCAGCGTCATCCCGTTACGCTCCTGAACCACGTAGTCGATGTGGCTGCGCAGCTAAAGGAGCCTCCAACGTTTGCGAAGCACATGACTCGCGAGCTTTCCGCAGGTCTCGAGGGAGTGCCCGGCTTTTGCGACGTCTTTCCGATTGTGTTTCAAGCCATCAAATCCAACGCTCAGATGACCGTGATCCTCCATGGCGATTCAACCGTGCCGTTGCGGAACACCAGCGCGATCGTAGAGAGCCTCGATGCGGTCAATGACCTTCGCATCGGTTTCTTCGTCTATTTCTTCGCCTTCGAGACCACCAGCCGAACGCCGACGGAGCTTCCGGCGCGTGAGGCGCTTCGGGAGGTGGTCGTGAACCAGCTGCCTGAATGGGCGCTAATTCCGTATTTCTTGAAGCTGGACGAACGCGTCCAGCAAACGTCAGCCGTTCTATAAGGAGTGCACTCGGACATGGACCTATCCACACTACGTAGTGAGCACGTCAACAACCTGCGGCAGAAGTTGGCGGAGAATCCAACGTGGGCTCCAAACGTTCTTCGGCTGTACCGCGAGGACCCCGATGCTCGTATGACTCTCGGGGAGATCAAGGCCCACGTGGCGCAACGAGCCAACGAATCGGCAAACGGAAACGGCCACGCCCCTCAACCGCCCCGCGGGACCGTCGTGGACGCTGTGCAAGACCTTGTAGACAGCCGTGCACTGAGGCAGACGGATGACGGACGGTTTGTTCTATCGAAGTTTTTGAAAGATGCGATTAAGAGCAAAATGGAGCCAAAGAAGACCCGATAAGTCGTCGTGACTGGAAGCCTTCCACGATTTTCAGTGAGCCCTACGTACACAGGTACGCGTGGGGCTCATTTCTCTTGGGTTCTTCGCTTCGACCCACCACTCATCCGCGCACCCAAGGCGTATGAACCTTCGTCCCGGGCGACTCAGACGCGCGCGGTTGACCACGGGTTCGCCGTTCTCGGCGGCGACCAACCTTGCACCTATTCGTCTAACACGGCTTGATCACAATGCCTAAGAACAGTTCGGACTCGGACCCCTGGGATCTGCGGGCCGCAGGGCAGTCGCACCTCACACTGGCGGCGGTTGAGAACTTGATGGCGGAGGATAAACTGAGTCTAGATGACGTAATGCTGAAGCTACTGGATCTCGCGGCCCGCTACTCCTCTCCGCAGATCTCTGGCTACTCAGCAGCGGCCGTCGCACGTGGCGGCAGTGGGCGCTTGTACCTCGGGGCAAATGCTGAGTATCCTGGCTTGACGCTTGCCACGACCGTCCATGCCGAACAGGCAGCGACTCTGAACGCCTGGGAACACGGCGAGTCACACCTTACTTCGCTCGCAGTCACTGCTCCGCCGTGTGGCCACTGCCGCCAGTTCTTGTACGAGATTGCCAACGCCAGCGATCTCAGGATTCTGCTGCCAAATACGGTGCCTCAGACTTTGGGAGTTCTTCTTCCATGCGCGTTCGGTCCAGAGGAACTGCGCTCCGCGCGGTATCTGATGGACGATCTACCAACGGACATCCTTCTCTCATTCGATCGCCCTGACGCCCTATCCGCTCGCACCCTTGACGCCGCGCGCCGCAGTTATGCGCCCTACTCAGGAGCTGTGGCGGCTGCCGGCCTCCTGCTGGTTGATGGATCTCAAGTGTTTGGCAGATACGCCGAGAATGCGGCCTTTAATCCGACCATCCAGCCAATGAGCGCGGCCCTCACAATGCTGAGGTTAGCCACTGGGCGGCCATCTGACATCGTCCGGGCCGTCTTGGTGTCACGACGCACACGGGTTGGACACATTCCGTCTGCAATCGCACTTCTGGGGAGCGTCTCGCACGTGACACTGGAGGCGCACGAAGTGACAAATGGTGCGACCGGTGATCGTTCGCAGTGAGGGTGCGTGAAGCTGATGTCCGCGCGCGATCGTCTGGGTATGCGCTGGCTCAGCTGTCGCGCTCACATTTACGATGTGGGGCGTTGCGTTGCTGTGCCACCACTTCTGCGGAATAGCCTCGACCGACGCGTAGCTTCGGGACCCGTCAAGGTCTCGATCACCAGGCAACGACCTCAACCCGCTGCAGTTTTGGCAGGGCATCGCTTGCACGGCAGGACGAGAAGCTAAAGGAGACATCCCGATGCCTATCACCAGAGCAGCGCAGCTGTTGTGCGCTATCAGCTCGACCGTATCTGCGGCAACCTTGTTTCCGACCCGTCTAGCCCTTAATCGTGCTGACCGTGTGCAATGGTACGTGGTCGGCTGGCTCGTCGTGCTAGTCGTCTTGCTGCTCGGCGTTCCCCCATCTAGCCCCCTCGCACTCGTGGCGGTGCTAGTAGCAAGTTATAGGTTACAAGACCTCTTGTTCGCGATCCTTGACGACGCTCTGCACCTAACTTGTCGCTCTGTCGCGTTCCGTTTCAAACCAAACGCCTCCATCGAAGTTCAGAAGGCACCGATCGCGATTCTGCTGGTGAACGTGGCGCAGATTGTCGTGATCTTTGCCATCGCGTACCAGGCACGCGACCTGTCGGCTCCGCTCGGCCATCACATCACGGGCACGGACCACCTTCCGCTGAACCAGGGCCCCTTTGGGTACGTGTATGTCAGCTGGACGACGCTGTTTACCTTGGGCAGCGCCTACTCCACGTCTGATCCGGCGATGGAGGCCTACACCATGGCTGAAGTGGCCTGCGGCTTATTAGTGATAGGTACGGGGCTCGCAACCTTCATCGGACGCATGATGGATCCTCTTGACTCAGCTGCCTCTGAGCAAGGTCAGATTACGCAGCCGCCCCCGCCCTCCTGTGGAGCATTGATCGGGCGAGGCAGGTGCGCGCGCATCGGCAGGTGTCGCATTGCTAGTGGGTGCAGGCGGGTGTGAGTTTGACTTTGACTTACACATCCCAGTGGGAACTCCTCCATGATCCGGGGCGAAACTGAAGGAACACCCTCCTTCGGTACCACTGCCAGGCGTCACCCGACCAGTGGACACGGTGATCGCCCGCCGCCCGACCCTGACTGGCCACGAACCATGTGCACTGACCCCAGGGCCATCCGGAGGCATTTGGTTCGCCGGCGGCTGGAGTCCATGCGAACAGCGGGCTCCAGGTCGTCTCCTGCGCTTTGCCATTCGGCCCGGGGCCCACGACGTTGCCACCCGCGCCAGCCTGGGCGGCTGAACTGTCGCAACTCACGACCATCAACGGCAGCGCGAGGACCAGGGCGACCAGCAGCGTCAGGCAGCCGCAGCCGCGTTGGAACAGCTTCATGCCGCCGATCCGCGCATTCGCGCGTCGGTGTCGACGATGGTCCGTTCGCCGGCACCAAGGACGTGTTCGACAAGAAAACTGCGGCGGCCAACCTTCCACAGCGCCATGCCGCGGGGCAGCTGCGCCAGATATTCGGCCTCGAGCTCGTTCAATTCGAGAAGCTCCCGCGTCGCCTCGATCTCGGACGGCGGCTGGCTGTAGGCAACCACGGTCTCGGAATCGCTGAGCAGCCCACGGGCGAGCTTCATCTGTCGCGACCCCTCGGCGCCGGCGGCGAGCAGATCACTCAGACGGTGGAGGACGGCGATGTACTGCACACCGTGGGCGCGAGCGAGCTTGTAGCTGGCGGCCATCCACTCGGCGGTCTCGTGGTTGCCGAGCACAGCCCACGCCTCGTCGAGGACCACGATCCGCTTGCGGCCGTCCGGGTGACGGAGCCGATTCTGCAGCCATGCGGCAACGCAGATCATGAGGATGCCGAGTGCCGATGATTGATAGACGGCCGACAGATCGAAGCTGACGATGGGCGCGTCCAGACGTAGGGTTCCCGATGTCGGGCCATCAAACATGCCACGCAGATCGCCGTCGACGAGACGCCGCAGGGCAAGGCCGGCGGTGCGCGTGGTCACGGTGAGCCCGTCCACCGTGGTGCGGGCCCGCTGCGCCGCGTCGGCCGAGGGAGCCAGCAGCGCGTCGACGACCCCGCGCAAGGTGGGCGACTGCTCCCGACGCGTGGCGTCAACGATGGCACCCTCCACGCCCACGAGTTCATCGGGTGTCACGGGACGACCGAGGCTGGCGCCGAGCAGTGCGGATGTCAGACCGACGCGAAACTGGAGGACATCCTCGATGTCGACGCTGCCGAGATGCTGTGCGTCCAGGGGGTTGAGGCGGATGTCGCCACCGGGGCGCAGGGCGATCGGCGTCGTCCCCACCGCTGCGCAGAGCGGTCCGTTCTCGCCCTTGGGGTCGAGCATGATCGCCTGCCGGTTGAAGACCAGTTGACGAAAGACAAGCGTCTTCACGAACGCTGACTTGCCCCGTCCGATCTGGCCGAGCACGAGCATGTTCGGGCCGGTGAGCTGTCCACTCGCGTACAGCTCCCACGGGTCGTAGCAGAAGGAGCCGCCGTGATAGTCGCGTCCGATGTAGACGCCGCGCGCCCCCAGTGAGGACTGGGCGATGCCCGGGTAGACGACCTGCAGGTGCGCCGTGCTGGCGCGGTGGGGCGGGTGGTGGATGCGGTCGAAGATCACGCGAGCCCGCGCCCCAATGGCAAGGTGTAGGTGAAGGCGAGATCGTGTTCGCCATCCATGCGGCGGAGATCGAGACGGCAATTGCGCGCCTGGAGCTCGACCTCACCACACGCTGCGTCGAGGGTGTCGACCGACGCTGCCGTGACCGTCAGGTAGCCGGAGAAGCGGTAGTCGGCATGCCCGTCGGCGAATTCACGCTCGCGCTGCTCGATGGCCTCGGCTTGGCGATGGCTGCGGATCGGCGTCCGAAAGCCATGCTTGGAACGGAGCATCTCGTCGCTGATGTGGGCGGTCTGCGCCGCCTCGAGGTCGCGTTGCGCTCGGCCTGGATCGACCGGCGCCATGGTGACCGAGAACGTCAGCCGAGCCGTGGACTGCAGCAGGAGTGGCACCAGGAAGTTGGGCCCGACGTCGATGCGTGGCCACTCGCTGATCCAGTAGGTCGCGTGGGCGCAGCCGCCATCGGTGACGAGGTGACGCCAGGCGGACAGCGTGCTCTGCGGACCGGCGCCGGAGAGCGCCACGCCTGCGTTCGCGGGGTCGGTGGCAGCGCGGCGGCTCAGCGGCTGGGTGGCGAGCGGATCCCACGCCTGGCGGTACGTCTCCGCCAGCAATCGCGGAGGCAGCACCCCCTCGACGCGGATCTGGGCGCGGGTGAGCTGCGATTGCAGCTGGGATAGGGTCCGCAGCAGCACGATCGCCGCGCCCTGATCGTGACCGCCGGCCGTGGCGATCGCCCTGCCGGCCCGCCGGTTGGAGATCGCCAGAGCAACGAGGACCTCCTGGGTCTGCGTCACCGGCGCTGCCGCTTCGACGAGGCCGAGGTAGCTGCGGAAGATGGCACTGCCGCGATCGACGGTCCCGGCCTCGTCGAGGTACCGGGCGAGACCGTCGGGATCCTCGGCGACGTTGCGCACGACGAGCTGGACTGCGCTCACCGGACTGCCGTGGTAGGCGAGGGAGGAGAGGGCTGAGCCCCATGCCGAGAGCTGGACCGCCTTCTCCCGATCGCTCAGGAGCGCGTACGAGGATCCGCTGACCCGGAGCACACCGACATAGGCACCTCGCGCGGTGTCCTTGACCATGCCGACCGTGCCGTCGCCGACATCGACGCTCAGAAGATGGACGCCGCGCAGGGCGGGCGGGTTGTTGCCGTTGCCGTTGCCGTCGCCGCGCGGTTCGAGAATCTCCCCGCCCAGAGTGACCACCAGGCCGGCCGTTGCTGCGCTGCTCCGCCAGGCCGGCGCGATGAGTCGACGCCGGAGCAGGACGGGGATCCACTCGTCGAGCCCCCGCCCGCCAAGGGGAAGTAGCGCCAGCGCGATGGCCGCGACCGCTCCCACCACCGCCAGCCCACCGGCGAGGAGAGAGCCGCGGCTGCCGAGCAGGAGGACGATGCCCAGTGCGCCACCACTGGCGAGGATGGCGAGCTGGCCAAGGCGGAGCCCGAGAACCACACCGCTGCGGTCCAGCGGTCCGAACTGGTACCGAACGCTGTCATTCACCACCGCTCTCCGCGTCGTTTCCCGGCGCAGCGCCTGTCCGAGGTGAGACCGCAGGCGCTGACGATCCGACCGACGATGCCGGAGTCGATGAACCGGCCGGGGTTGGGTCGTTGCCGGTCGCCGGTGCCGCCCCCTGGGCCCTTTTGCCGCCGGCGATTGCGAGTGCGCCACCGCCGAGGCCACGAAGGCCGTTGCCGAGCGGCTGCATCCGGCGGGCGCCGGCGTCAAGCGCGGAGCGCGCCTGGCCTGGGGCGTGTCCGACCGCCGTGGCGGCGCCAGAGACGCGACCAGGTGCTCCGCCGACGGCGGACTTGCCGTAGCCGACGCCCCGG
This sequence comes from uncultured Actinomycetes bacterium, assembly GCA_937888775.1. The sequence continues at coordinate 48,538 of CALAQT010000066.1, forward strand.
CGCAGCATCCGACCGCCGAAGCGTGCGCCCATGCCCGCCACGGCACCGACGGCGGCAGCCTCAGCGATGGGGATGAGTGCGAACAGCGCGAAGGGGGCGAAGGCGATCACCGCGAAGATGACCGCCCCGACGAGCAGAGGCGCGAAGCTCTGCGCGTCGCCGGCCGTCAGTGCGCCGGCGCCCACCATGAACGCGAATGCCATGACCAGCTTGCTGCAGGTCATGACCACGAGGAACTCCACCGTCTTCTTCAACGCGGTGCGGGAGCCCTGCCAGAGTGTCGCCACCGAAATGATGGGGACAAAGGCGACGACGAGGTAGATCATCGCGCTGCGCACGAACAGTTCGATGTACGCGATCAGGGTTGTCACGATGATGACGATGCAGATGATCACCACGGCGAAGTCGGCGCCGACGTTGCTGGGGTCGAACTTGCTCGTCCACGTCTGAAAGTCGGCAACCGTTCCGCCGACCACCCACCCGCTCAGCGCATCGATGACAGCGAAGCCCCGTTGCAGCACCGCGATGAAGGTGAAACAGAGCACCACGATGAGCGGCAGGCGCACGAGCACCGTTTTCAGGGTGCTTCCGATATCGCCGCGTACGACCCCGGCGATGATGGTCATCACAACCAGGGGCACGGCGAGCAGTCCGGCTATGGCGAGCGCTCCGGGCTGGCCCGGAAAGGTCCCCCCCTGATGCGGAACGTTGCCGTAGTAGACCTGCTGGAACCATGGCGATCCGAACGAGGGGCGCGTCGACGTTCCGGAGCCGAACTCATTGAGAAAAAGGCCGGTGGTCTCGACTGCGCCGGACATGACCCAGCGCGTGACCGTCGTCGCCACCGAGTCGCCCGCGAAATGGGCGATGTTGTCGAACGCGCCTTTCCAACAGGCACCGTCCCACGGGGCGACGATGCCGAAATGGTCGTTGGCATTCTTGGTGCACTGCGCGGCTGCGCTGTTGTCAGCGTCAGCCCTCATGGGGGTGATCACCACCATCGCGAGCGCGATCAGGAATGGAGCAAGCAGCATGCGGGCGCGGCGCATCTCAGCCTGCCCCGAACGCGGTGAAGTTGACGAGCTGCGCGGGAAGTGTGCTGGCCTGGGGGAGCGATGGCTCGCGGGGCGTGGGCGCCCATTGGGTGTCCAGCAGCTCGCTGCCCTCGAGCTTCCAGGCTCCGTCGACCCAGCGGAGATGCAGGGTCTCCGTCACGTACGCCGATGCCGGGGCGTAGCCCTGGTCGATGGCGACGATCTGCTCGCTCCAGACCGAGACTGCAGCGGTCGTGGGCGCGTAGGCGTCGACCCGATAGCCGAGCGGGATACAGGAGATGTAGACCCGGCCTCCCTGAGCGGCGGCGCTGATGGCACCGGTCTCGCTGTCCACCTGGGCAGCCTCCGCCTGCGCGATGCTGGCGGCGGCGCCCCGCTTGTCTGGGGTGAGCAGGCCTTCGATTGCCGTCTGGTACTGCGCGGGCGACGTCACGAGCGCACCGCCGAGGGTGCAGTCGGTCTCCGCCGCGGCGGTGATGGCGCCGGCCTGGGTTTGCGGAGCTGGCCCGTGCGCCGGAGCGGTCGGAAGCGCGGCAACCGGCGGGGCGGGGGTGGCCTGGCCGGCCGCGGGCGGATGGGGAGCAGAGCCGGCGGTGCCCTTCCCGAGAGCGAAGCCGGTGGCCAGGACCAGCAGGAGTCCCAGGCCGATCCCGGCTCGACGCCGGGACGGCGTGGGCGCTGCGTACGGGTCGCGGAAGAGGCGTCGCATGCTCATCCTCCGCTGACCTGGGTGCCCAGGCCGAAGGCGAAGGTGACGATGGCGGCCGCCCCGCCGATGAGGAAGGCACCGATGAAGCCTCCCAGGGCCGCGGCCTTGCCGCGCTCGGCCCAATGGGGATTGCCCGAGTGGCGGCCGATCCCCAGCGAGACGCCGCCGAGCACCATCGCGGCGATGCAGCTGGCGATGCCGAGCCACATCAGCCCGCTGAGCAGCTGTTGGAGCTGCGGGGCGCCCGGGACGTCGCTTGCATTGGGCGACGAGTTGACGATGCCGGCCAGGACGGTGGGCATGGGTGGTCCCTCCTCGACTTATCGGTTGCTTCGACGGGTGCGAGGCATGGCGAGGCGGCCGCGGGCATACAGGACCGAGGCCATGCGGGCGTGATCGGTCAGTGCCGATGGGTTGCCGCCAGAGGCGAACGGAGCCGCGATGTCAGGAATGGCGATCAGCCCCAGAGGGCCGAGCGTCAGAGTGGGAGTTGCGGTTCCGTCGCCGGCGGATGGACTGCTAGGGCTGGTGCTGAGGCGTCGGCTGCGACGTGTGGTGAAGCTGTCCATGCCGACACCCTAGGGGGAGTACGTACACATAGTGTCTCCATTTACGTACGCAGTTTTTGGGCCGGTCGCCGGGCCTCGCCCTGCCGAGTGAATTTCACCGCCGCCGCGAGGTCCCGGATGCTCGCCAACGAGATCGGTGCGGCCGGGCAGCTCCCTTTGGGGGCTCATCTGTAACGGACGGCGTCCCTGATCCGGCTACCTCTCTGTGGGCCAGAGCGCCGCATCCGCCACCCGGCCTCTCATCGCCCAGGACGCCCCACGTGCGGCATGTTCGCCGCCTGTAGCAAGCCGGGCTCCGGGACAGACATGACGCTGTAGAGGCCACCAGCGGAGGAACTCAGTCGGAACCCGCGGTGTAACGAACCGGGGACGCCGCTGCGTGCCCTACCCTTCAGCGGACCGATCAATTACCCGGTGCTGGTGGTCACAGCAGCCGGACCCGTCTCGTGCTCGCGCAACCTATGGCGGTGAAAGCGCGGACGAAAGGTCGACCTCCTTCGTGAGAGCCCCGCGATTCCTGAGCCCCCTCAGGACTGTGGCCGCCGCCTGGCGCCGTTCTTGGTCCACATGCCTTCGACCTTCGCGCACCGCCCTCTCCGGCGCCACGACGGGGCGCCACCCGGACCCCTCGCCTCAATCCGGCGCAGGCCGAGCGCTATTGTGGCCCGCCAGTGCCATTTTGGGTGAACAAAGCCGCTGCCATTCTTATGAACAGTCGCACTCAGCCAAACGTTCAACCGCCCGTCTGGTAATGGCTCGCTGCAACACCCGCATCAGCGGACTAGCGACTCCAGTCAGCAACGTTCCCGGAACAGAGCGCGCGGTCAGCACCACAAAGACACCATCACCGTCTTGATGCACCTCGAATGTGGCCACCCCGCGCTCCGGATGCCCCTGCAAAGTCACATATGCGAAGCCCGCGCGCCGGGAGCCGTCAGACGGTGCAACCGTGTCCCAAACGTCCACCACTCGCGTTGCTGACTCGACGAAAATCACACCCACCCCAATCCGCTGCACGATGGTGGAACCGCGAGCAATCGGTCCATCGGGCGTGATCAGGTGTCCCACCAATGACGGAGGAAAGATGTCGTAGTCGAGCAGTCGCCGCCGCACCCGTTCAAACGCGGTGGTAGTCGTCTCACTCTCGGCGACACGCACAGGCCTTCGATATGTGTCCAGACGCGCTCGGTCCGGCCCATTGCGATCCGCTGTAGGTTCTCGGTGTAGGTATCGCCGAAGGTCAGCGGTCGACGGCGCATGGCTCAGGACGACGCGCATCTCGATGGCAACGCTATTTGGGAAAGATCCTTCCCGCGGTCAGCAGAATGGCGGCTAGGTTGCATAGCAATAAAGGCACCGCCAGCGTGAAAACGATCACGGTCCACCACGAATGAAGCGGGTCAGATGCTCGACTGATGCGGCGCCTGGCGATCACGGCAAAGACCGACTCCACACCTGCGGCAACCAGGGCGATGGCCAACGGCTGCCAATACCCAGTCGCGATCGCGCCCCAGATGCCCACAGCCATGACCACCAGCACCGAGGCAGCCCAGGCACCGACGACAACCACAACAGGTAACGCGAGCGACCGCCGATAGATGCGCCGTGCTCGCGACTCCGAAGCCATCTTCATCCCCGGAGACGACTCGCCAGCGTGTCCCAGGTGCTCCCCACTGCCCATGCTTGGTCAATCCCGTGCGTGACCCAGCCAAACGTAAGGTCGTAAAGACCACCCACCGGGCCACTGTCATAGTTGAACGTGTCGTGGCCGGTAACGTCGAACATCACGTGCCCGCGTGAATCGACCCAGGATGAAAAGCGAATCGTTGAGCCCTCTCCTTCGATATGTCCAGGAAGCGCCGTGAATTTCAGAACCGCCACGTTCCCTTCCATGCCGGCTTCGTCGACGTGAACGGGATTCTCTGCGCCCGCTGACCCGAGGCTGTAATTGCCGCCCTGACAAATCGTGCTGCTTGAAGACCCGAGCGGGCCGATGAAGCCGGGGCCGTGCACTGTATATGGGAAGGAGAGGTTCTTGATGGAGAATGGGAATTCGTAGCCGGCATGATTGGTTAGCCACCACAGCACAGAAGCCGGCGAGCCCCCAGTGCCAAGGTCATACGAGCGGTAATAGTCGTAGTCCAGCCCGGTCGGATCGCAGTGACTGAGAGGTGAACCGCCAGCATACCCATATGGCGACATCGTCTTGGCGACGGCGGGGTCCATGGTCAAAAACTGCGATGTACTTGGATCATAATACCGCGCCCGCAGGTAGTACAACCCGGACTCGCCATCTCGGTACTCACCTGTAAACTCGAACGGGTTGGTTACCGAACCGGTGGTGCCGACGGTGCTTCCGTACGGATCGAATTGGTACGTCTGCTGCACCGTCCCAGTGGCATCGGTGAGCGCGCGAGTCGATCCGATGTCGTCGTGGTGGTACCACAGCGTCGTCGTCCCGTGAATCTGCTCGAGCACCTGGCCACCGGGCCCATAAACATAGTCCGTCGTCGAGGACGAGGTCTTCTCCTCGAGGAGGAGTGGTAGAGCACCAGCGAGATTCCACGTGTCCGTCGTGGTCACACCGGCCGCCGTCTTCCTCATGCGCAGGCCTGCTCCATCGTAGGAGTAGCTTCCTACTGTGGTCGGGCTAGTGCATGACGATCCTGTTCCAGTCTTGATGCTCACGAGCCGGTTGGCCAGATCATATGTATCGCAGGTAGCGGGCCCGGAGGTAGGGACACTCGCAGTGCGGTTGCCACTAGCGTCGTAGGAGTACACGGTCGCCCCGCTCGGGGGACTCGCGCAGGCATTCGTGCTGGTGCCTGTGACCGACCAGCACTGCTCATCGGCGTTGTTGAACTGCTGCGTCCTGCTGGTACTGTTGAGCTTGGTGAGGTTGTCAGCAGCGTCGTAGGCGAAGGAGTTGGCTCCACTCGGCGGGCTGCTGCAGGCAGAGCTGTTTGCCGAGCCCGCGTAGCAGACTTGTTCCAGCGGGGTGTACTTGTACGCGGTCTGGTTGGTAGGAGCCGAGCTATCCGAGGTCAGCCAGCCAGCCGAATCGTGGCCATACGTCGCTGAGAGAAACGTCGTCGACCCCTTCTTGTCGGTGATCGAGGTCAGGTAGTCGCCCTTGTTGTAAGCCAGTTTGTCCACGACCGAGCTGGCCGCAGGCAGCGTGTAGGTGGTCAAGTTCGAGTTGGGGTCATATGCGAACGTTGTGGTGGCGCCGTTCCAATCCTGAACTTTGGTCCACCGCCCCGCGCTGTCGTACGTGTCGGTCGCCGAATGCGTACCCCCTGGATATGTGACGGTCAGGGGCAGGTTGCGCAGGTTGTACGTGTAGCCGATGGTGCCATTCCCTCCCTCGGTCACCGAGGTCATCCTGTGCAGGGAGTCGAAGACTTGGATCCAGTTGCCGGTGCCGTCCGTCCAGGAGATCTTTTGCCCGTCGGCGTCGTAGTGGATCGCCGTGACATTCGGGGTAATTCCATCGCTGTAGGTTACCGAGGTCATTTCGCCGGCAGCGTCGTAGACGTTGGTGGCGCACTTCAGGCCCGTCGAGCAGTTGCCTCCTGGGGATTGTGTCGTCAGGAGGTTGCCATCGCCGTCGTACGCGTAGATTGTCTGGTCGCCGACGGCATCCTTCACGGACGTTCTCTGAGCCAAGCTATTATAGCCGTACGCTTGAACAGCGTTGCCCTTGCCATCCTTCTGATCCAGAATCGTTCCGTCAGCATTGTAGTCCGTCACGACTGTGGAGTTGTCAGCTCGTTTGACCTGGGTCTTCTCGTTGGCAAGGTCGAATGTGTACGTCGTGATGTGCCCGTCTGCATCCGTGACGCTGACCACGTTTCGATCGGCATCGTATCCGTACGTTGTTGCGTGACCGAGAGGATCGGTCGCTGTTTGAACATCTCCCCATTCGTCGGTCGTTCCCGTACCGGGTACCACGTAGCTATATGTTGTGGTGTATTGACTCGCGCAGTTGCACCCGGTCACATTCCCGCTGGGACTGACAGCTGTCACCTTCCAGCCCAGAGAGTTGAAGGTAGCAGTGGATTGGTTCCCAATCGGGTCGGTTGTTGACGTGCGATATCCGTAACCTGTAGCGTCATAGCCATATTGCCACGTCTTTCCGTCCGGGTCGACCATGCTGGTTACGTCTTCTGGGTGTGCACCGTTGGCGTGGTTGTAGGTGATGAGCTGGTTCACCGCAGGGCTTGATGGGATGAGCGGCGTGGATGTTGTGCTGAGGTTTCCCCGCGTGCCGTACGTGTTGGTGGTCTGGACTTGGTTAGGGTCGGTAACCGTCAAAGTATCATTTAGCGAGTCGTACGTCTCCGACGTAACATGGCCGAGGGCGTCAGTGGCGGACAGAAGATTTCCGGAACTGTCATACGTCATGCTGGTCGTCTGCCCGTTCGGGTCGACGATAGCTGTAATCCCGAGCGTCGTGGGGTCGTACGTGTAACTAGTCGTTGTGGCTGACGACGTGCCAAAGCCCCTGGTTACGGAGGAGCGCAGACTGTAATAGTACTGCTCGAAAGTTACGTTGCTCATGGGGTCGGTGATTGTGGTCGTGCCACCCGACGGTGACGTGAAGTCGCCGGTGTAAACGAAAGTCGTTTTCCGGTTCAACCCGTCCAGTTGCTGGGACACGCGGTTAGCGGCGTCGTACGTGTTCTGCGTAACGGAGCCGCGCGGGTCGGTTATCGTCTTGAGTAGGTGGTTCGCGTCGTAGGTGAACTTGGTCAACCCCTGGTTCACGTCGGTGACTGTGTAGAGGTTGCCGCTCGTATCGTAGGTGTAGGTCGCAGTCCGTGACATCTGATCGGCCACGCTAGTGAGATGGCCGCCCTGGTAGGTCAGCGTCAGTGTCCTGCCGGCTGGGTCAGTCACGACGGTGGTCGTTGAGTTGGGATAGGTCACGTTTGTAGAGTTGCCGTTGAGATCCGTCTCGGAGGTCAGTTGCCCACCGACGTTGAACTTATACGTGGTGCGCTGACCCCTAGTGTACGTATATGTTCCATCACTATTCTTTACTAACGTGGCGATGACTCTAGGAGCTGCCGTGTACTGACCGCCAGAGCTCGGGACGAACGTGGACTGCGCACCATTTTCTTGATGAGCAGTGACGTTGAGTGTCTGCGGATCTACCGAAAGGGATAGACCATAACTGTCGGTCCAGCCGTAGCCAAGGGGACCGTTCACGCTCGCTAGGCTGGAACTGTACGAGCGCGTGAAGTCAAGCGCCAGGCCGCGCCCGGGCACTATCAGGTCACTGTAGGCCTCGGAGAAGGTCCCGGAGGCGGTATTGCAGGGATCGCCCGCCGAACCTTGGGCCGCACAGAGCTTCGGCTCCGAGGGGTTACCTCCACTCGTATTCTCCAACGCCAGCGGCGCACCGCCCGTCGGATCAACTGCTGTAACGACTTGCCAGCCAGTGGTTGTGAATTGCTCGATCAGCGTCTGAGGCGGTGAGTTGCCCGACGGCGTGAAAGAACCCACCGCCCAACAGCTACTTACCGCCGCACAGACGACGCTTTGCGAAACGTTGGACGAGCTACCGATACTCGGGCTCGCCTCAACGGCCCAGCCACTTGCCGTGTAGTGTTCTGCGAGTGTCAGCTGTTCATTAGCGTTATCGATGTACCCGACGGCCTGACAGTCCGTGGCGCTGGCGCAACTGATGCCATAGAGGCGGTTGTTGCCGCTCGGCAGGGCATTGGGCGTGCTGACTACGCTCCAGGTACTTCCGTTGAATTGTTCGGCCAGCGTCGATAGGCCGCCGCCGGCCCGATTGTACATACCGACCGCCCAGCAGTTGCTGGAGGTGAGGCACGCCACACCGTATAGGCGGTCAGTATTGTTCACGTTCGGACTACTCACGACTGCCCAAGCGCTCCCGTCGTACTGCTCAATCAACGTCTGAAATGTGGAGAGCGACTGGTTGAAGTAGCTACCGACCGCCCAGCAGTCCGACGAGTTCACACAGCTGACGCCGTACAGTAGGCTCTGTGAACTCGGATTCGGGCTGCTGACCGCCGTCCAAACGGCTCCGTTGTACTGCTCGGTCAAAGTCTCGCCTGCCACGCCGGGATCCGACTTCCAGCCGACGGCCCAACAGCTACTGGCGCCGTTGCAGCTCACGCTCGAAAGAACATTGTGACCGACGCCGGGATCGGGGCTGCTGACCACCGTCCAACCCGAACCAGTATTCTGCTCGATCAGCGTTTGGTAATACCCGGTGCTATCACTCGTGTAGTAACCGACCGCCCAACAATTACTGGCTGTGACACACACGATACTCTGCAGGACGCTCCCCGAGCTGCCAACGCTTGGGCTGCTGACAATCGTCCACCCGTTACCCGTGTTCTGTTCGATGAGAGTCGCTAGCGGAGTCGACCATGTAGATCCCACCGCCCAGCAGTCGCTTGATGTTACGCAGGTGGCCCCAATGAGGAGGCCGGCGCTGCTAGGCGAGCCCGGCGAGTTTGCGCCCTCGACCGCGCTGAGCATCACCGGCATCCTTGGCGCCACGATTTGAGCTTGGCCCCGCGGGTTGACAGCTGAAGCGGCCAAGGTCGGGCTGGTGGGAATCCCTGCGAGGAGCACCGCCAAGACTATCGCCGGAAGAATGGCATGAAGCCTGTTCGCCGAACGGCGCGCCATCATTTGCCCCCCATCCCGTGCGGCCGAGCGCTGCAACGACGCACACGGTTGTTTAGTGGATCGGCATGCTAGTCATGTGGTTGTGGTTTTCGCTAGGCGGGTAGAGACATCTGTACAAGCATTTACCGCCTTCGCCGCAGAGGAACGGTGATGTGCTTGCGGCGATCGCCTGTTGATGAAGGTCCTACACCCAGATACTGGACTGAGATGTCCCACCGGACTTTTGAGGATCGACGAAGATGGCTAATAGACAAGGACAATCGTCACTCTCTCACCTCGGGGTGTCACGCACACCTGGAGACGGCTGCCGACGCTACCGAATACTTGAGATCACATTTGATACGCGCCCGTACGTGCTGACGCTAGACACCACACACTTCGGCGACGCGGAACGTGCCTCCTGGGAGGCAACCAAGGCGCAGATCCTAGATGAGCTCGTGGCTGCGTTCGGATCTGAGCATGCCGAACGCAAACAACGCGACTTCATGGCACTGGGGCCATCACCCCTTTCGGTCGTCGCCTACCATAACGAGGTGTTTGCTCAATGCAGGCGCGCCTTCATCGACGGCGCTTATTACCCAACCCTGCTAGGGGCATGTGGGCTAGGTGAGCGTATCCTCAATCATCTGGTTCTGGACCTGCGCGAATCGTTCGCCGGCCATATCGCGACCAGACGAATAGCGCGCAAGGAATCGTTTCAGAATTGGGCGCGCGCGCTCGAGGTGCTCGGAGCCTGGGATGTGATGCGACCGGAGACGGCTGTTCGGTACAGGCGGCTCGAGGCGGCTCGGAACGCGGCCGTACACTATGAGGCGGTGACCGACAATACGTGGCGAGAGCGGGCGCTACGTGCCATGACACTCTTGCATCAAATCATCGAGCGACAGTTTGGGATTTCGCACGAGATGCCGTGGCTGTTTGCAGCTGACGGTGCCGTCTTCGTTCGACGCTCTTGGGAGGAAACGCCGTTTGTGACGAGGTTCTACCTGCCCAACTGTGCTCTCGTTAGCTCTCAACACGACTTAGCGTGGCAGCAGGACCACTTTGTCCCCGTTGATCAAATCGTCGACTGTCCGGACGTTGAATGGTCTGACGAGGAATTCGCAGGGGCGTACGAGCGACGCGAACGCTAACGACGGCAACGCTTCTCGGCCGAGTTCGCTACCTGTGACCAGTGCATCGCTGCCTTGGGCGATACGGCTTTGTTGTATCTGGTCAGTAGGCTGAAAGACGAGCTAGTCCTCGTCCACACCTCAATCTCTGAGACGCGGAGCCGCGCGTCTCAACTACTTGCCGTGGCTGGCTTCGTCACGGTTTTGGCGACGCTCGGTGCATCGATTCCTTCACGCGGCGTTACACGTGTCGTCTCATACGCCCTGGCTGCAGTGGCCCTGTATGCACTCGTAGGGACTCTATGGCTCACAGCTCAAGCCCTCGCTGTGATGTCGTGGGAGGAGGTTGAGGTTGAGGCACCTGCTCCTGGAATTACCCTGCGCCGACTGCACGAAGCGCATCTCAGTGACCTGTACAGAGTCCGCTGCTCCCTCAGCGTCAGACTGACTCGACCGGTCGGATATCTTCGCGACGCATATTGGTATTTCTTGGCGACCGTGGTCGCTATCCTGGCACTTGTGGTTCTGCGCTTCTTGCCGGTCATCTAGCTGGTGAGCAGCAGCCACATTCAGTCGCTGCAACCTAGTCCGTTGGCCGCGTGTACGGCGCCGCACCAGCGCGAATACTCCGACGTCGGTCGTCACCGGCAGGGGCAATCGGCATGATTCCCTGGCTGGTCATCGGCCACAAAACGTAGCGTAGCGTAGCGAGAGCTCCGTTACTTCATCGCCAATCCACACCCTTGGCGCGAATGCACTTTAAAGGATGCCCCGCGTCAGGCGAGGGGCACGGCGCCCTCTCGGGTGAGATCGGCCAGCATCCCTGTTGCACTTCGCGGTCGGAACACCCAGTTCCCATCGACGTCGACGAACTCACCGCCCGCGCCCTCCGCAGTGAGGAATGCCATCAAGGCCGGTGGCGGGAGGCTTGGGGCCGTCCCCTCGATGGACGGCAGGCGGACACCGAAGGCTGAGCATGCGGCGGGAAGCTGCTCCTCAGCGGCGGCGCGCACCCACACGTCAGAGGTTCGTAGCAACGCAAGCATTCGACGCCGGGAGGGTCGTCGAATCGATGCAACCCGGCGGTATCATGCGTCTTGAGTACCTATCGGGCGAGCGCTTTGAGGGTTTTAGCAATGGCTTTCCGCAGCCGGCGGACGTGGCCGGAACCGCCATTTGAAGAGATCCGGCGCCGTGCGCGAATACTGGTGATTGACGATCAGGAGTTTCCTTACCAGCAGCTCTTCGAGCGAGATGGCTACAACGTCAACAAACAAGATGACGTTGTGAATCTCTCGGATTTGGAGGACGGAAGCTACGATCTGATCCTTCTGGACCTGCAGGGTGTAGGCCGAGGAGAGTCCAACGATGAGGGACTGGGAGTACTCAAGCATCTCCGCGCGCAGCGTCCGGCGCAGATCGTGGTGGCGTATTCCGAGGCCAATTTTGGGTTGGCCTCTCAGCCATTCTTCCAGCTCGCGGACGCGGTGCTGCAGAAGAGCGCTGACTACATCGACTTCAAGGCCAAGGTGGACGAGTTGCTTGAGGCTCGTTTCTCGCTGGGGTTCTACATTGACCGCATTGCGGAGGAGACCCACCTCGGAGAGAAGGACCGCGCAAAACTCTCCCAACTTGCGACCCAGGCTATTGTCGAAGGCAAGCGGTCGAATTTGGTGAGCTTCTTGCGCGACCATTCAGATGCAGCGACGTTAGAGCGGGTGCTACGGATTGTTGAAGTCGCGATCTCTGTCGCTTCGCTATGGACGAAGTAGGGGTCCCGTACCTCGGACTGCCTCACGTCTATAACGACCGTCGATACGACGGTTTTGAAGCTGCGTGGCCCAGGCGGTGCCGCGAATGCGACGACCGGGAGTGTGAACGATCAGCGAGCTCAGGTGTTCAGACGTGCCGGTTTGGAATCAATTTCATACGCCTTGGTCCGAGTCTCCTGGCGGCCGGATTCATCGTCTCGGACCTCCCGGAGGGCCATGTCTCAGATGCGCGTCGGAAGATGCTTCGCAAGGGTGACGCTGTCCGCCTAAAGAAGCGAACAGTTGAGGACATAGCTAGTCATTGGGCGGCGGTCCATCAGACGGTTGCACGCAACGCCGATAAGGAGTTGCGCAGTCAGATCGAGGCGGAGAGAGCTTCGACGGGGTACGCAGAGCGGCTGCTCGAGCACTTACGCCCCGAAATTCAGCTGGCGCTGGGGCAGGTACATGATTACCGCCAGTTAGTCACTCAAATCATCCAGAATCTCAACGTCATTGCCGACCGTCGCGCCCCCGGGATTCGAGTGGAAGAGACGCTGAGCAAAGGCAGCTTTGAAGAGATGGCGGTCTATCGAGCCGCGCGCATGATGGAGATGAAGCTCAATGCAGCGCTCTTCTTCGTTGCACCAGAGCGAATTGACGCTCCCGGATCGATGCAATTCGTCCGCATCCACGGGCTCTTTACGACGCATCGGAAAATCTACGCGCGAGCTTTCGAGACAAAGGGACTTAAGGTAGCGCTGACCGGAGAAAGCTACGGAGAGTCCTACGGCAATCCGGAGGCGTTTGCAGTGATCCTGCAGACCTTCATCGACAACGCCCTGAAGTACGCTCCAAAGAATTCCGAAGTCGAGTTCCGGTTTACCGAGGACGCCTCGGCGATCACCTTCGCAGCGCGCTCCTATGGGCCCGACATCGGAGCGGACGAGATTCCGAGCATATATGAGCCGTTCTACCGTGGGCGAAGGGCTCGGGAGGCATCGAGCGAGGGAACGGGCTTTGGCCTTGCGTTATCAAGGCTAGTGGCAGACAGGTGTGGAATCGTTCTAGCAGTCCAGCAGGACCCAGGAAGGTCCGTGGACGGGTTGGTGTGGACGGAGTTCGTGGCTCGCTTTCCTCGGACGCAACGTCCCGGGCCGGATCAGGATACAAGGGGCCGATTGTTGAGAAGGCGTCAGGGGTGAGACGTTTCCCGGTCACCATGCAAGCCGGCTTCCGCGGTAACCAGTTCAGTGAGTCCTGGCAGCCTAACTCAGCGATGTTCTGAGATCTCCAGCGGATTCACACCACTCCAGGGGACTTGACCTCCTTGCGGCGCAGATCGCCAGATCTGGGGCCTGCTCCGCTCGCGGCCTTCACAGTGGCCGCGGTGCTGGTGAGCCCGCCGGTCGGGTGGATCTAGGGCGGTTATGTCCGATCCGCTGGGTGAAATGCGGTCGTTCGCACCCGAGAGTCACTTCCGTTGGCTGTATGAGCACAGACAGAGTCCAGAGCCCCCTCCTGGGTTGCGCATCTGGCTATTCGGCGTCAACATTGGGACCGGGTTTGCGAGACAGCGCCTCGCTTGGTCCACGAGCGGCGTGCTCGAACCCTATGCAGCAGCCGAAACGCCACGGGCATACCTCGCCACCTTCACCACCGGCTATGTCGGCTTCCAGGTCTTCGGGCCGGATCTCGACGGTGTCGACCGGGCTAGGCCCCCGCATCTCCCCGTGCTGTCATCAGTGCAAACAGTGCTCAACCAGGTGTGGCCAGCGCCAAGAAAGCCGCCGCTTCGGTAGCCGCCCCGGAGGTGGACCAATCCGGTGAGCCTCCCTGTCCTCGCAAAGTGGCCCGACTACCTTCCCCGTCGTCCGGAGCACGAAATGCGGCCAAAGAGCTAGGGGTGTCCAGACACCGGACAGGGCGAAGTGGTGGGGCAATGCCAAGCCCTAATCGGACGGATCGAGCCCGTAGACTTGAGCCATGAGCCTGCTGATGTACTTCGTGTCGCCCGCGAGGGTGACGCTCTTCACCGACACGCTGTCGACGACGCCCGACGGACACGCGCGGCAGCTTACGACGAAGTGTTGGACGTTCCCCCACATCGGCGTCGCCGTTGCGTTCACGGGTGTGGCGCAGGTCGGCTACCGTTGGATCGCTACCATCACCGAGAGCATGCTCTGCCGTGATATCGACATGCTCGACATGCATGCACCTGAGGCCCTGCGGCGCGTAGTGGCTGATGTCACAGAGCAATACGGTGGAATACACGGCACCACGACCGTGTACCACTTCGGCCAGTCAGAAGCCACGAAGGAGTACGTTGGGTATGCGTACCGTTCGACCGCCGACTTTGCTTCGGAGCGGCTTTTGGCGGAGGGCTTCGGTGTGAAGCCGCCACCGGCTGACGGTATAACCGTTGTGCCGCAGACTGTGGAAGATGTGATTGCTCTCGCCGAACTCATCAAGACAGAACAGGGCGCGTTGGACGCTGCTGCACGGCTGTATATCGGCAGCGATCTTGTGATGGTCCACTTGGAGGGCGGCGTAATGACCGCCACCCGTATCCATCGGTTCGACGACTACGAGCAAGACTGGCAGTCCATGAACGACCGGATCGCCCGCGAGCGTGCGGCCGAGCCGGAAGAACTCGTGTAGAACGAGGCGGGCCGCCCGTTAGGCGCCTGAACGAGTCATGGCACCTCCTCAATCGGTCGGCGACGCGACCGGCAGCCCACCGGCAGCGGCGGAGCAGGCGACCCAAGGTCCGCCGCTCCAGTTGCCACAGGACGATGAGCGCGTTGTAAGCAGCCACAACCCAGCACAGATAGCGCCAAGGTGGCGCCGCTCCGTTCCCAAACTGGACGAACAGAATGCTCAGCGCGAGTCGCCCCGTCGCCGGCCAGCCTTTGCTCTCCGGCTCTCGATTACCCTTGCGATCCACCGTCACATCAGCTCCTCGAGCGCGCACATGCGCGTCGACGTTTGGAGCCTCAGTGACGGCCTCAACTCCGGCCAGTGACCACCCGCCCGGGTTGGTGTAGCTCGTTGCTGCTCTACGTTTGAGGAAGGGCTGCCCCCACGTGCGCCCTTTCGTATGTCGAGGTTCCCCGAACATCGCGCCCTCTGTTTGG
Source organism: uncultured Actinomycetes bacterium (assembly GCA_937888775.1). Next base: position 63,546 of record CALAQT010000066.1, read on the forward strand.
ACTCGAGCTGTCCAGTGACGGGAACGCGTTGATCAGGACCTCGCCAGTGACGAGTACGACCGTGAGGGGCCTTGTGGCCAGTCTACTACGGGCGCGGTTCACGGAAGTACCGACTGCCCAGAGCATCTCACCGGTTGCTGCGCGCGGCCTCCGCGCAGCGTCCTTCTGTCAAGCCGCTGCGTGGCTGCCCACCCCGCCGCTCAGGAACTCCCAGCCCAGCACAGGCGGGTAGGAGGCACGAGGCATCGACCATCCGTGTCGGCCCGATGTGGCCGCTCTCACGCGTAGCACGGCGCTCCCTCCGCTGCGGCCGGCGATGCCGGCACTCCGCTCCACTCCCGCCGTGCTCTGACCGCGTGCGTCCACATTCGGACCACACGGAGGGTCAGAAGATGACCACGGCAGTCTCGTCGCCAGCAGCCACCGCGGAGGTGGCAGTGATCCCGCTTGCCGACATTCGTCGGAGCGGCAACGTTTGCCAGGAACTCGGAGATATCGAGTCCCTGGCGGAATCGATCCGTCAGCACGGCGTGCTCACCGCCATCCTGGTGGAGCGGCGGCAGGACGACGGCTTTGAGCTCGTCGCCGGCTTCCGTCGCGTCGCCGCCGCCGAGGTGGCCGGCTTGAGCCACATTGCCGCAGTGGTGCGCGACCCGGTAGCGGGTGTGCAGCGGCTCAGCGATCAGCTCGCCGAGAACGATGACCGCTGCGCGCTCACCGATCTCGAACTCGCCGGGGCCATGCAGCAGATGCTCGATCTCGGCGCGTCGGCCGAGGATGTCGCGGAGCGCTTCGACACCAGCACGGACACCATCGACCGCTGGCGTGCGGTGCTGGCGCTGCCCGCAGCGCTGCTCACCCTGGTGCGTGACGGCACCATTGATGTGACCGATGTCGCCGACCTCGGCGAGCTGGGTGACAACGAGGAGTTCCTCGCCGCCGTCGTCGCGGAGGTCAGGGCGGGAACCGGCCCACGCTGGGCCGTCTCCCGCGTTCGCCAGCAGCGTGCTCTCGCCGCCGCCGCTGCGGCGTCGCACGCCAAGCTGGAGAAGGAGGGATGTGCCATCGTGGCCGCGCCACGGTATGACACGGTGACGGGTAACTCGCGCATGCAGCGCCTCGGCGATGGCGTGAAGGTCACCCTGAGGCAGCATCGCAAGCAGCCCTGCCACGCGGCGTTCATTAGTAGCCGTGGCGAGGCGGCGTATGTCTGCACCGACCGCGGCCGCCACGCCGGCGAGGCCGGTAGCGGCGTCCTCGACCTCAAGGCCGAGCGTGCCGCGAAGCGAGCCGTCGTCAAGGAGTTGCGCGACGCCCAGCCGGTGCGAGCGGCAGCACTCAAGGACGCGCTCGCCAGCGGGGCCATCGGCACGGATGAGGCGGTGCGCCACATCCTCACCACCGCCCTGTGGGACGCGCGCCTCGAAGAACTCGAGGACGCCTGCGGCCTTCTCGACCTCAGCATCCCGGACGGCGGCTCAAGGTCGAGCCGGCCGCTCGGCGTCCTCCTCGCGCAGGCCGGCGATGACCTCGGACGGCTGACGACGGTCGTCCTTGCCGTGCAGCTCGCCCGCGGCGAGCGACGGCTGGCCACCGAGCCGTCACGGAGCACCGACTCGCACGTCGCCAACCTCCACTGGGAGCGCTGCTCGACAGCACGGGGATCCACCAGCTCAGCGATGCGGAGCCGACGCTGATCGCCGAGCGCGGCCTCAGTCAGTGGAGCGAGTGCCGTCACCTGCTCCCCGGAGCGACGGCGGTCACCGAGGAGGAGGCAGCGGAAACCAACTGAGCAGCGTTCTCGACGGGGACGGCTGCCGCCGCAGTGGTGGTAGCCGTCCTCTGCGAGGGAGGGGCTGCCGGGGCACAAAGAGGTGTCCTCCGGACGGTGAGGTGTTGATCGCTGTCGTGGCATTCGAGCAGCGCGCGGCCTGCACTACAACCCCCAAGGCAAGTCGCCTGCGGCGAGGGGTTTCCGCTCCGGCCTTGTGCGCGCCGCTTACCGAAGGCCACGCGATCAACCTCACCGGAGGACCCATCCATGGCCCGGAAGCCCGCCCTCGCAGCCGACGTCCAGGCGGACGTCATCGACACCCCGTCGAAGTCCCGCTCGTACGGGATCAACCATTTCCGTCTCCTCGGACGGATGACCGGCGACCCGCAGATGCGGTTCACCCAGAACGGCAAGGCCGTGCTGAACATCGGCATTGCCACCAACGTCAACGGCTTCCCCGAGTTCCACGACGTCGTGGCCTGGGAGAAGGCCGCGGAGGTCATCGGCCAGTACGGCCGTAAGGGCCGTGAGATCCACGTCGAGGGACGAATCACTTCGCGGATCCGCGACGTCGAGGGTCACCGCATCAAGCAGGTTGACCTCGTCGTCGAAGGCTTCCAGCTCCTCGGGCCGGCGCCGACGGGCGAGGCCGAGGCCTAGCGGAAAGGGGGCCGGGCAACCGGCCCCCTTTCTCCACAGCTTGTTCAGGAGTTGTCCCATGCAGGACTTCGAGCTCGGCAATACGACCGAGTGCAATCCCGACTGCGTCTACGTCCCCGCGCAGGGCTGGTGGTGCCGGCAGTGCGGCGTCTTCCGGGAGGTCGACGACACTGATCTGTGCGCGGACTGCCGCACAGCACCGCCACGTGCCGCCGATCCGCGGCAGAGGGCGCGGCGATGACGGCCCTCGCCCCGCTGGTGCCGCTCGGCGATGCTCTGGCTGAACTCGAGCAGTCCGCGCTGCTCCTGCTTCTCGCCGAGCAGGAGAGCACCGCTCGGGATGTTGCCCGCGAGCGTCTGGCGCGTGCCGTGGCGATGGTGCAGTCCGCCCGGGGCCTGGTGGTCGAGTTGACCCAGGAGACCGGACGGCCACCGCTCCATGTTGTTGACGGCGGTCGCCGTTGCGACGACGCCGTTTGCACGACGTAGCCCTCGCAGCCATTGCGTGTGTCGATGGTCGAAGAGCCGCGGTGGCCGGGCCCCGCGGGTGCTGGCGACAGCGGTCCTCCCCACAGAGAGCCGGCCTGACCACCCCTCGATGGGGCGATGCCACCACAGCCGCCGCCCTCGTGGTGTCAAGGGAAGCTTCGCCGCCTGCGGCGCCCTTGACACCGGGCGGTGGCCGTGGTCCGGCGGGGCCACCGAGGGCCGGACAGGCCGGCTCCGCACGGAGGCAATACCTCATGGCGACAGCACGTCAACCCCGCAGCGCGGCGGACATCGCGGCCACTCTGGCCCGGCTACAGGATCTCGCCGACCATCCCGGTCGGATCGAGCGCATGCACGGACGTCGCGAGCTCGACGGTCTGCGGGCGATCCTCCAGGACAGCCGTCGTCCCACGGAGCCGGAGAGCAGCCAGCGCTTCGCCGCGGACTACAGCTCGGCGGGTGCCGACCAGGCGGTCAACTACGGGAGCGGCGTGCTGTGAGCGCCGCCATCTCGCGCGATGACGTGCTGACCCGGCTCGCGGAGGGGATTCGCCAGTTGACGTCCTCGGAAGCCTGGACCGCGTGGCTCTAAGTTACTTGTAATGCTCAATTTGGTAGTAGTAGTGGTCTCTTGGGAGGGGGCGCGGGGGAACCCTTCTCTGTGGACGGTGTGGAGGAAGGGGATATCAGCAAGACAGCGCAACGTGGTTCCCCAGTGTGGCGCGAACGGTTGGAACAGTCACCGGACGCGACAGCGTGGCTCCAGATGCAGGCTGATCTCCAGCTCGCCCCGCGCACTCTCGACGCATACGGGCGAGCCCTTGCGGACTACCTGTCGCTGTGCGAGCGCGAGGGCGTCGATCCGCTCGCGGCAGGTCGTGCCGACGTCGCTCGTTACGTCCGCGATCTCACTTCCCGGCCGCACCCCCGCGGCAGCAACGTGGTCGCCATCGACTCCGGTGTCGGCCTCGCAAATGCCACGCTCCAGCAGCGGCTGGTTGCCGTCCGGCAATTCTATGACTACCTCGTCGAAGAGGGGAAGCGCGACACCAACCCAGTCGGTCGTGGGCGATACACGGCTGGCAAAGCGTTCGCCGGCCATCGCGACCGAGGGCTCATTCCTCGCTTTCGCAGGCTCCCGTGGATACCGACCGACGAAGAGTGGCGGGCGCTGCTCCATGCGGCTCGTGAGGAGCCGATGCGCAACCGCCTGATGCTCGCGCTTGCCTATGACGCCGGCCTGCGGCGCGAAGAACTCTGTCTCCTGCGAACGGACGACATCGATCCTGCTCATCGCACGCTCCGCATCCGTGCCGAGACCACAAAGAGCCGTCGAGAGCGCGTGGTGCCGTTCTCAGCATCGACCGGCATTCTGCTGCGCGCGTATCTTGCGCATCGCCGAACGCTCAGTCGCGGCCGCGGTCCGCTCTTTCTTTCCGAGTCCCTTCGCAACAAGGCGCAGCCCATAACCCCATGGACGTGGTCGAAAGTGGTGCGATCGCTGGCTCTGCGTGCTGACCTGCCGCGGTTCAGCACTCACACGCTGCGCCACCTCTGCTTGACGGATCTCGCCCGCTCAGGGTGGGAACTGCATACCATCGCCCGCTTCGCGGGACACGCCAACACGGCGACGACTTTGCAGTACATCCAGCTGTCGGGACGAGACCTCGCCGCGAAGCTGGCAAGCGGCATGTCGACGATTCACGCATGGCGCAGCGAGAGCATCAGCAAGGCCTCGACATGACCGCCCCTCCGGCGCCGCAGCAGCGGCCATGGCCAATCCTTGATCTCACTCGATACGACCGAACCCCGATGCTCTCCGACGCGGAGCAGGCCTCCCTTCGCCGGTTGCGGAAGCGAAGGCCCGGTGGTGGATCAGTTCGTGCTATCACCAACCGGCTTGACGGCGCACAGCGTCTGGTCCGTCCCATCGAGGATGCCCTCGCGCTGGTCGAGGCGAATCCACTGTTCAAAGACATCGCACTCCTCACCCTGCTGCGCCTATGCCTCCAAGAGGGGGAGGCGTTCTGGGGATGGGATCTGTCGACGTGGTCTCGACTGCTCGATCCAAGAAACATTCATACAGCGTCACGACCGTGCGTTCTCGCCGCTGCATACATCCTTGACTGCCTACCCGATCCCACGCTCGTCACGTCGAGGGTCGAGTGGACGACTCTCGCCCGAAAGGTGCTCGGACGCGCGAACCTTGACGATGCCGCAACGCGCGTCGAGGCCGTACTCTCCACCTGGGGCTATCGCTCACAAACGCTGACGGCCGTTCGCGTCGTGACTGCGATCGCCCTGCTGCTCTGCAAGTCAGGCAGACTGGAAGACATTAGCTCGGCGCAACTGCAAGCCATCTGGGACTGCGAGCAGTACGCCCGACGACGAGGGCATCTCGTCCTCCTGAGCCGTGCCCTCCATGATCTCAAGATCATTGACCACGCGCTCTCTGGCGGACCCGCGCGCCCACCCACCGAATCCTTCCGCACTGCCCGGTCTGCCGGCGTTCCAGAGGCGTGGTTTTCTGTCGTCGATCGATGGGAGGCGACATCGACTCTGGCGCCGTCCACGCGCGCTGGCATCCGCAATGCGCTGTTGAGGATCGGCCGGTGGCTGAGCGAGGTGCATCCTGACATCACCACTCCTGATCAGTGGGATCGTGCGCTCGCTGCCAACGCGATCGCGACGATCGACAGATGGCGCGTCGGCGACTACACATCGACCCCTCCAACCAGACACGTGGGTAAACCGATCGCCCCGGCCTTCAAGAGCGCTCTCATCCAGGCGCTCCGCGTGTTCTTCGCCGATCTCCAGGAATGGGGCTGGATTTCCCGTCGCTTGAATCCCCTCCGAACGTTTGCCGTGCCAAGAAGCATCCGTGCGCTCATCGGCCCCGCGCCTCGTGTCATTGCCGATGACGTGTGGGCCAAGCTGCTCTGGGCCGGCCTAAATCTCGAACCCGGCGACTTTCCGAGGCACGGCCCGGAGGCCTACCCCGAAGGGGAGCGTGAGTCCGCCGGGCACCCCTTCTATCCCGTGCCTCTCTTGCGGGCGTTGGCCCTCGTGTGGCTCTTTGCCGGGCTGCGGAGCGACGAGATCCTTCGTTTGCGCGTGGGCTGCTTTCGGTGGCAAAGCGATGACGGCGCGGTTCCGGGAACAGATGACCCGCTTCCTGGTGACGCGGTCTGTCTTCTCGATGTTCCCGCTCACAAGACGGGCGCTGATTTCACAAAGCCGGTCGACCCTGTCGTTGGTCGCGGGCTGGAGGCGTGGCAGGCTGCGCGTCCGTCCCAGCCGCCCTTGCTCGACGAGAGAACCGGCGAGGTCGTCGACTTTCTCTTTTCCTTCCGCGGACGACCAGTCGCGAAGAACTACCTGAACAAGGGCCTGATCCCAACACTGTGTCGCAAAGCTGGCGTTCCGCGTTCCGATGCACGCGGGGCCATCACGAGTCACCGAGCACGTTCAACCATCGCCACCCAACTGTACAACGCAAAGGAGCCGATGTCTCTCTTCGAACTCCAGGCATGGCTTGGCCATCGCTCACCCAGCAGCACACAGCACTATGCACGCATTACTCCCAACACGCTCACCAAGGCGTATCGGGACGCCGGTTACTTCGCGAGAAACGTTCGGGCCATCGAGGTGCTTGTGGATCGCGACGCGGTGCAGAGCGGCGCTGCCGCCAGCGGCGAACCATGGCAGTACTTCGACCTTGGGCACGGTTTCTGCACCTACAGCTTCTTCGAGCAATGTCCACACCGCATGGCCTGCGCCCGGTGCGACTTCTACGTGCCCAAGCAGTCCACCAAAGCCCAGCTACTCGAGGCCAAGGACAACCTTCAACGGATGGTTGCGACCATCCCGCTCACCGACGACGAGCGCGCGGCAGTTGACGACGGAGCGGATTCTGTGGGCCGCCTGATCACGCGACTCTCCGACGTCCCCACGCCCGCGGGACCGACACCGCGTGAGATGACACTGATCCCACTCCGAACGCTGCCACCTCGCTGACGGCGACGCTGCACGACGCGCCCGCGCCGCTGGGTGGACGTGGGTGGCTGGGTTTGTGAGCGGCTCCGGGCACGACCGCCAAAAAACGGGGCGCTGTAAGGCGGCAGGAGCCACGGAACGAGGAGGAGTCGATGTCAGAGACCTTGGTCCAGAGGGCGCCGTCGCGCGCTCCCCGGACCCGCGGCTAACATTCCCGATGACACGGCATCGGGTGGACCCATCACGTGGACGAGGGTGGACCTATCCCGTGGTCAAGGGTGGACCCATCAGCTGGCGTTCGACAGTTCGACACGGAGTTCGTCGCCTCCGACCACTTTCTGTTCAACCCCCGGTGATCACGCCGACGATATTCGTGCACGTCGCGAGCTGACTGACTGGCGGCCGTTCCGGGTGGAATGCACGAGACGGTGAGGACCACCGCCGCCGGCAGTGGGACCCCCAACGCCGCCCGTTCTCCGCGGCGTAGGCTGCCATTGGAGGGATGCTCATGACCAAGCGGGACACCCGTACCCGACCCAATGCACGTCGCCCCGGCGGGGCGACGACGCGGCGTCCAGCCGCGCCGCGCCCGTCCATAGCAACAGGGCGGCCATGGTGGCGGGGCCCCTGGGCGCTGGTGGGTCTCGTTGCGGCTGTCTTCGCCGTTGTCGTCGCCCTGGTCGCCCTCGGCCGCTCCTCCTCGTCCAGCCCAGACACTTCGACGAGCGCCCAGCAGGCTGTCCCCGCGACGGTGCTCGCCGCCGTGACCAATCCCAGTCCACAGGTCCTTGCCGCCGTTGGTGACGGTCACGTCGGGAATCCGCTGCACCCCCTCCCCGTCGGCCCGGTGCAGACCGGCGCAGACGGCAAACCGCTGCTCCTCTACGTCGGTGCGGACTACTGCCCGTACTGCGCCGCGGAGCGCTGGAGCCTGGTGGTCGCGTTGAGCCGGTTCGGGACCTTCTCGCACCTGCAGCTGATGACCTCGTCGAGCACCGACGTCTTCCCGGACACCCACACCTTCACATTCGCAGACAGCACGTACTCGAGTTCGTACCTCGACTTCCAAGCGGTGGAGACGGAGACGCGCGACCAGCAGCCCCTGCAGACGCCTGATGCCGCCCAGCAGCACCTCTTCGAGACATACGACGTCCCTCCCTACTCTACCGTGGCCGGTGGGATCCCCTTCCTCGACTTCGCCAACCAGCTGGTGGCCGTGAGCAGCGGCTACAGTCCGAGCCTCGTTCAGGGGATGACCTGGGAACAGATCACCGCCCAGCTCGGCGCACCGACGAGCCCTCAGGCGCAGGGCATCCTCGGCAACGCCAACTGGCTCGCCGCCGGGATCTGTCGAATCACCGGCAACGAGCCGGCCGGCGTGTGTGCCTCGGCACCGATTCCCTCTCTCGAAGCGCGGCTCGGAGGGCTGTCCGGCCCATGACTCGGCGGCAGGCACAGCGCAAGCGCTCGACGACGGGCCAGGAATAGATGGCTCGAGACCGCCGCCGACGCGCGGCTGGTGCGCTGCGGCGATCCCTGCGCCGCGCCCCGGGCCCAGTGGCGCTCGCGACCTTTGCCGTCCTCGGTATGGGCGTCTCCGTGTACCTGACAACGGTTCACTACGCTGGCGTCCCCCTGGTCTGCTCGACGACGGGCGTCGTCGACTGCGCCGCGGTAACCACCAGCGCGTACTCGGTGATCCCGGGCACCTCGGTGCCCATCACGGTCCTCGGCGTCGTGTGGTTCCTCGGTAGCGGGGCACTCGCCGGCGCCGCCCTCATCGCCTCAGTGACCGGGAGAGAGGAGCCTCGCTGGCTTCGCGGCAGCCACGCTCTCCTCGGCGTCACTGGTCTCGTCGCCGCGCTCTACCTCGTCTATGTCGAGGCCGTCCGCCTGCACCGACTGTGCGAGTGGTGCACGGCAGTGCACCTTCTCGTCTTCGCCACCCTTCTTGTCGCCCTGGCGCGTCTCCAGCACGTGCCCCCCTCGGGAGCCCGACCATGCGCTGAGCGCGGGGGCCACGCAGGTCCGATCGGCGATGCGCCAGGAGGCGCAGCCGTTGACGGCCACCCGGAGCAGCTTGCCGAAGATCAGGCGGTCCGACACCCTGGGGCGGGGGCACCCCAAGCTCTGGACGTCCACCTGTCCCAGCGGGAGAGCCGAGGGCTGGTTCCAGATGGGCCCCATGAAGAGTGATCGGTTCGCAGGGATGGACGCTTCCTTCGGCTGGGTTGGTTGAGATCTGCCATTTCGATCATGGACCTCGCGGCTTGGCCGAAAGCCGTTATCTGAGCTCAGGTTGCCGCATCGGGGCACTCCAGATAGGGGTGCGGATAGGGTTAAGAGTGCGGCGCACTTGGATGCTGGGTTGAGTACGTTCTAAAGCCCCGGAACGATGAGGCCATGACCTCTGAGTCCTGCGCGAGTGCCCTTTGGGGAAGGCAGTCGAATCCGTGAGGCACGGTCGCTGGAACGATGGCTGCACCCTGCCAGCCCCTATCGCTTGTCGCTTCGGGCAACACTGCGTTGTCGCCTGCGGCTCCTCCCTCCGCGCGCTCTGTGGCCGGCAAACGGGGCGCCATCAGCAACCGCACCACACGGAGGACTGCCCCAAATGGACGACACCCGCAAGGCCGAGATCATGCACGCCCTCTCTGCCGGCATCCAAGAGTTGACCAGCTCCGATTCCTGGCAGACGTGGCTCACCTGCCAAAGCCGCTTTCACACATACAGCTTTCTCAACACCTTGTTGATCCAGCTCCAAGCGCCCGCTGGGACCACGCGCGTCGCGGGCTTCAACGCCTGGCGTCGCCTCGGCCGGAACGTGCGCAAGGGTGAAAAGGGCATCGCCATCCTGGCACCGATCGTGCGCCGCACCCGCGTCGAGGACGAAGACGGAGAGCAGCACGTCATCACCGGCAGCCCATCCGCGTTCCGCATGGTCTACGTCTTCGCCGACGTGCAGACGGACGGCGAGGATCTGCCGGCGATCGCCCACCGCCTGGAGGGCGACGACCCGAACGGCCTGTACACGCGGCTCCTGCCCGTGGCTGCGTCGATCGGCTTCACCGTCGAGGAGGACTACCTGGACGCTGGCTCCAATGGCGACTGCGATCACCGGACGTGCCGCATCCGCATCGAGGCCCGCAACGACCCGCGGCAGCAAGTCAAGACGCTCGCTCACGAGCTGGCCCACGCTATCCTCCACGGCGACAGCTACCAAGGCTCGCGCGAGCTGGCCGAGCTGGAGGCGGAGAGCGTCGCGTTCATCGTCTGCAGCAGCCTCCAGCTGGACAGCAGCGAGTACAGCTTTGGATACCTCGCCGGTTGGGCCGGCGGCGGTGACGAGGCGATCGCTGGCATCAAAAGTGCCGGTGCGAACATCCACCGCGCTGCCGACCACATCCTTACCCAGCTCGAGGGCGCCGACATGCGGGCTTCAGGCGATGAGGCGGCCTGAGCTTGACTTCTGATTCCACATAATGCAGATGCAGAGCCGCTTCTACCGCTACAGCTTCGGCAACACCCTGCTCATCGGGCTGCAGCGTCCCGACGCCAGCCAGGTCGCGGGGTTCCATCGCTGGAAGTCACTGGGACGGTCGGTGCGCAAGGGCTCCCGCGGCATCGCCATCCTCGCCCCGGTGGTGCGGCGCCTTCAGGTGCGCGAGGACGATACCGAGGACGTCTCGATCGTCGCGGCCGCTCCGTCCGCATTCCGCATCGTCTACGTCTTCGACGTCGCCGACACCGAGGGGCATGAACTGCCCACGGTGCCATGCCACCCGCTGCGCGGGGATGCGCCGGCCATGCTCTTCGAGCGTCTCGCGAAGGTAGGGGAAAGTCGCGGCTTCACCGTCGGTCTGGATGCGATGGCGGACAGCCGCGCCAACGGCGACACCGCCTTCGGCGATCGTCGCATCCGGGTGCGGGACACGCTCGCGCCGGCGCAGAGGGTGAAGACCCTGGCCCATGAGCTGGGCCATGCGCTGCTCCACGAGGCCGCTGACGACCGTGCTCTCGCCGAGCTCGAGGCGGAATCGGTCGCGTTCGTCGTCTGCGACGCGGTGGGCATCGCGTCGGACGACTACTCCTTCGGCTACGTAGCGACCTGGGTGGGTGGCGACGCGGACAGTGCCGAGGCGGCGCTGCGCGCCTCCGGCGGCAGGATCACCCGGGCAGCGCGGACCGTCCTCGATGAGGTCAGCGGATCCCTCGAGACGAACCCGGAGGGCTAGCTCGAGCTGGAGGCGCAGACCCCGAGGAAGCCAGTGCCCGGCTTCTGCTCGAGGAAGCCGCGAGCGGAGTCGAGATCAACGAGCGCGGCCTCGAGGTGTTCGCGGGCGCGGCCTACGGCGGGGGCATACGGCAATTGAGGTGATGCGCGCGACACGACCAGGTCGAGGAGGGCGAGGCGCGCGTGCGTGTCCGCGAGCCCTGCACGACATTGAAGGAGAGCGGCACGATCGCGTTCGGGTGAGAAGGTCTCAGGCATAGCTCGCTGCTCCTGGGCCGGCTCGGCTGGGTTGAGGCCCCAATCCTAGCGAACGTCTGTTCGTATCGCAAGGCCTCGAACAGCCCCGGCTCACATCAACCGGCTGGGGGGCGGTGGCGGTGGCGGAGCCTGTTCATCACGTGTCCATCCCGCGTTCACGCATCGTGCAAGGTGGAGGGATGCGGTCAGGATAAGGGCCCCACGAACGTCTGATAGGCGTCCTCCCAGTTGGCGGCGATGGCGAGCTGGGCCACCGCCAGGGACACCGCCCCGGAGCAGACCTGCCGGCGCATGGCGTTCTCGAGGTCGTCCTTGCGATGGGCGCCCCGGCTCCCAGCCAGCGGCTCGGGCCAGAGGTTCGTTGCGGTGCTGGCCCCGCCGAGCTCCAGCGGGATGAGGTGGTCGAGCTCGTACATCGCCAGGGGTGCGCTGATGCCATACGCGGCCATGCGCTCCACCTTGATCGGCCCGGTGACGGATTCGGGTGGTCGCACGGTGGTCGTGTAGCCGGACCGGCAGATCGTGATGGCGATGTTGCCCTGGGTCACCCGCGGGTCGACGGTCCCCTCCGTGCAGAGGTGGTCGGGCAGGAAACCTCCATCCGCGGCGCGACACTGACCAGCGCCAGCGACGTCAGGAAGCGTGGCGATCGGGGTCAGGGTTGGAAAGGAGACCATCGGACTTGCGGACGGCGACGCCGTCGCGTCCGATGGCGAGGCGACTGGAGCGGCGCAGCCGGTCGACACCAGCAGTGCGGCGAGCACGATCAAGAGGCGCACGCGCCCACCGCGTGCGGGGCCTGTTTGCGCGCCAGCGCCTCGGTGTCGCATCGCCTTCCTCCGTTATTTCGCTCCCATCATGTGTCCCGCTCCATGGACACGGGACGAACAAACTGAGCAATGGCGAGCGTGAACAGGGTGCTGCTCATTGGCCTCGTGGCCGCGCAAGCGCGGCAGGGTAAAGGCGGGTGCGAGCTCGTTGTTGCCGTTCCCGAGGAACGGGCGGGCCGCACATGGCTTGAACGGATCGCCCTCATCGTCCCGGACCGGTTGGTCGGGGAGGCGATGGAGCTGCGTCCGGCGCAACCGGTCCATGCAGAGGGCTACCTTGCCCGGGCGGGTACCGGAGCCGTTCGGGTACCGGAGCCGTTGCGGTGGTGGTGGACCGCCTTTTCAGCCTCGGTGAGGCGCCGCTAGAACAACCGGCGCCGCGCCAACCGGTCGGGAGCCACGCCTCACCGCAGGCCCATGAGCGCGCGGGCCATCCGCGGCGGATCCACATCGGGCGGCCGGACGAGCGAATCATCTGGGTGCGACCCGCGCGTGTCGGCGGCCATCCCTCGCGCGCCGAATAGCCGCCAGCCCATCCTGGCCCCGCTGGTCGCCTCCTGCACTCTGGCGTGCTCGGCCCAGCTCATCTCTCGCGCGCCGGCCCGTCGACGGTGCCTTCCTGCCCTGCCCACCCCTCCTGGCCCGCGCCTGACTCACTGACACACACAGTTGCACCAACTGGTGAGACGCCGTTCGGTGTGTCCGATCCGACCTCCTGAGCCGGGTGTTGTAGTGCATGGATCGCACACAGCCCCGCTCATGGACCCCGTGATCAGCATCGGGAACGTCGTCGCCGTCCGGGACGGGGTGCGCTACTTCCACGAGGCCGTTGCGGATAACCCAGCCGACTACTACGCGGCCCGCGGCGAGGCGGCCGGCGCGTGGCGTGGGACGGGAGCTGAACAGCTCGGTCTGATTGGACCCGTGCGCAGGGACGACTTCACACGCATCCTCGAAGGGCGGCACCCGGCGACGGGGGAGAAGCTCGGCCGACACCACGGCAAGCGCAAGAACGTCGCCTTCGACGTCACCTTCTCAGTACCCAAGAGCGTGTCGCTGCTCTACGCGCTGGGCGACGACCAAATTCAGCGGGCCGTGCTGCGGGCTCTCGACGCCGGTGCCGACGCTGCACACGGCTACCTCGTCCGGCACGCCGCATGGGGTCGCGCCCTCAACCCGGCGACCGGATCGGTCGAGCGCATCCGCGCTCACGTGGCCACGGCGTCCTTCGTCCACCGGACTGCCAGGCCGGTCACCCGGGACGGCGTCGTCACGGTGGACCCCCAGCTGCACGTCCACCTCGTGGTGGCCTCGTTCGTGCTGCGCGCCTCTGGGATCTGGGGCCAACTCGACAGCGCGCCGCTGTACTCGCACGCGGCCGCGGCCGGCGCCATCGGGCAGGCCGCGACCCGTGACGTCCTGGTCCGCGATCTTGGGGTCCGCGTCCGTACCCGACCCAACGGCACCTTCGAAGTGGAGGGCTTCAGCGAGGAGCAGCTGGCGGAGTTCTCGCAGCGCCACCGCCAAGCCCTGGCGGCGGCCGCGGCGGCAGGAATCACCAGCCTGCACGGCGAGAAGGTGGCCGTCCTCGACAGTCGGGAGTCCAAGAGTGCCGTTGAGCCGGGCACCGACCATTTCGCGCGCTGGCGGGAACGAGCGGCGGAGGTCGGCCTGTCGCCGTCGACGCTGCAAGATCTGCTCGACGCGGAGCCGGTGCGCGAGCTGCGCTGGTTCGATGTGCAGACGGCTCAGCAGATCGTCGGCAGGCACGAGGGAGGCCTCACCGCCCACGCATCGGTGTTCACCCGGCGTGACCTCATCCGCTCCCTGGCGGCCCACGCACCACTGGGGATGCGGCCCGAGCCAATCGAGGAGCTCGCCGACGCCATCCTCGCCGACCCATCCGTCACAGCGGCGATGGTGCCGAAGGGGGCCGTCGGGGACAGCCCCGAGGACGCGATGCGCCGATGGGTCGGACGAGGCCTCGAGCTGCACTACTCGACTCCCGAGGTGATCGCACTCGAGCGGCGCATGCTCGCGTCGGCCGTGTCCCGGCAGAACGAGGCGACGCGCGTCCTGCCGAGCGCCGCGGTGGAGGCGGCCGTCGAGAAGCTTGGCGTGGCGCTGACGGACGACCAGCGGGCGATGGTCGTCGGCGTCTGCACGTCAGCTGCAGGGGTGGTCGTGGTCGAGGGTGCCGCGGGCACCGGAAAGACGAGTGCCGTGCGCGTCATTCGCGACATCCATGCCGATGCGGGTGTCGCGGTCATCGGCTGCGCACCGTCCGGTCGTGCGGCGGTAACCCTGGAGGAGGAGGCGCGGGTCCCCACCTTCACGACGGCGTCACTGCTTCGCCGCCTGCGTGGAGGCGAACACCTGGCCCGCGGCGGGTTGGTGATCGCCGACGAGTGCTCGATGCTCGGACCCGACCTGGCCGAACTGGTGCTGCGCGCCGAGCAGGACGGCGCCAAGCTCGTGCTCATCGGCGATAGCGAGCAGCTCCAGCCCATCGATGGCGGCGCGCTGTTCACCTCGCTGGGCGATCGCCTCGGCCGGATCTCGTTGACGGAGGTGGTCCGCCAGCAGGAGCGGTGGGACCGCGAGGTGCTCATGGCGCTGCGGGCTGGTGACGCGACTCCGCTGGTGCGACGCTACCTTGAGGAGGGGCGGGTGACGGAGTGCGCGGATCAGCCGTCGCGGATCGCCACGATGGCCGCGCACTGGGTGACGGCCGCGAGTGAGGGTGACGACGTCATCACGGTGGCGCGCGAGCGGGCTGTGGTCGCCGAGCTCAACGCGGTGACCCGCGCCGTGGCAGTGCACGCGGGCCTGGTTGAGGCCACTGGCGTGCGCCGCGCCTGTCTCGACCGCGTCGGTGCTATCGATGTTTCACTCGGCAGTCTCGAGTTCGCGGTCGGTGACCGGATCCTCCTGGTGGGAGCGAATGACCGCCGCCGCGGCCTCGTGAAGGGCCTTCGCGGCACCGTCACGGAGACCCGCGGCGATGGCACGCTGGTCCTCGACACACCGGCGCGGCAGCGCGTGACCGTGCCGCCGGACTACGCGGGTGTCAGCCACGGATACGCGCTCACGGCGCACCGCGCCCAGGGTGCCACTGCCGACGTGGCCCTCGTCCATGGCACCGACGCCGCCGACCGGCAGTGGCAGTACGTGGCGCTGAGCCGTCACCGCATCCGCGCCGCCTACTACGACGTCGCCCTCACACGAGCGGACCTCGACGGCGTTCACCATGAACGCCAGCCGGTGGACACGCCCGGGCTGGAGGAGCGGCTGGTCGCCGCCCTGTCGCGGGACGGATCGAAGCCGACGACGCTCGACTATCCGGGGGCGTACGACCGGCAGCTTCTCGCCGCCCACGTCGCGAGCGGTCCGGCCGGCGGCGTCGGGGCCGCGCCGACCGAGGCGCAGCTGGCCATCCTCCGCGACCATGGCGTCATGGACGACCTTCCCCCAGCGGCGACCTGGGTGCACGCCTCGTTGGTCATCGACGGGGTCCTGGGCACGCCCGAGGGTGAGCAGGCGCGGGTGTGGCTGCGCGAGGCGGGAGCGCCACCGGACGAGTCGGGCCGGGCGGTCGCGGTGGCGATTGCGGACGTGGCCGCCAGCCGGGGCGTCTCGCGCATCCGCGACGCGCGTCCGTCCGAAGCGGCGCACGATCCAGGGAGGGGGGTCACACCCCGCGGGGGGGCACCGCGGCGCCGTGCCAGCGTGGCCTACCCGCCTGTCGACCCGGAGATGCCTGCGCATCCCCAGACGCAGACGGTCGGCAGAGGCGTCGGCTGAGTGGGGACTTCACCTGCCGGGCCGATCCCCTGGGAACCCTGCGAACCATCGCGCGCGCCTCGGCGATCCCAGTTCACGGCGCGGGACTTCCAACTTCGAACGTGACCGCGCCCTCGTTGCGTCCGCGAGCGTCCGGTTATGCTGGGCACCCGATCGCAGAGGAGCTGGCAATGACGGACGAGCAAGAAGACAACGAACCTCCTGAGCCTGATCCCGGGGATCCAGGCACCATCCAGCCCAAGAAGGAAGAGAAAGGTGCTCGACCTTCTTCGGGAACAGACGGCTCAGGCGATCCCGGTCAGATCAAGACTAGAGATCTGGAAGAAGGCCGCCGCGATCGGGACGACTAGCTCGGCACATGACCTTCCCAGATGATGTAGCCGGAGGGCTCTATGCGGAGCTGATCGACGCTCAACTGCAGGAAGAGCGCGACCGTAAGACGTCGCTGGAGCAACGCGGAATCGCGGTACTGACTGCGGCCGGCACTCTGGTCACTCTGGTGTTTGGGTTCGCGACCTTCGTCCGGGGGATGAATCCAGTCGCTCTGTCGACGCTGAGCATTGGTTTCTTTGTTGCAGCCCTCTTCTTCTTCGTCGCGGCTGCGGCCGCGGGAATCCTTTCTAATCGGCCGACCAATTACCTGGAACTGGACGAGAAGGAGTTGAACCGACTCACTAGCGACGCCATATGGTCGTGGAACAATCGAGTTGTTGCGGGACAGCGAGTGGCTCAAGCGAAAGTGGTAATTATCACCGCAGCCCGGAAGCAGAATGCATCGAAAGCGACGCTGGTTAGATTAGCTATCGCAGGTTTGGCGCTAGCAACCCTTTTGCTCGCCGCAACCGCGGCGTCCGTGGTGGTTCACGGAAGATAACGTACCCTCGTCTACGATGCAGGATATGGGATGCGGAGGGGCCGTGCCTCGATATTCAGCGGATCTTGACGACCCCTCTGGCGCAAGGTGCCAGACCTCCCAGCAACTGCGTGGAGCTTCAAACTGACGGGACCCCGGTGTTGGTGCAGGGGACGGTGAATGACATGTCGATGATGCGTGGTGACCTGCTTCCTACAGAAAAGGTTGCCTACTGGTTCTTTCGTCTCAACGGCTGCTCACCATCGAAAACTTCATCGTGCATCCAGACTTCGTCGATCCTTCATTGTCTCAACGCACGGACGCTGACATTCTGGGAGTTCACTTTCCCCACCGTCGCGAGGCCCCCAAAGTGAGCCCATGCCTGACCACCCCTCAATCCTATGCGACGTACCACTCATCTTTATCGCAGAGGTGAAGCTCGGACGTTGCGATCTGAACGGGCCTTGGACACGATCTGAACTAAGGAACATGCCTCGCGTTCTGCGGGCTTTAGGCTTCTATCCCCATGCGGCTATTGAAGCAGTTGCGCAGTCGATGTACAGCGACAACTTCTACAGAGATCCCGTGTCTGAGGTTCGCCTGTACGCAGTAGGGGATGAGGTCGACCAGGGGCTTGAGAGGCGGCGCCGGCGGGTCCGCCAGTTGACATGGAGGGAGATTCTTGGGTTCATCCACGGTCGCTTCACCGACTATCCCGCGGTGAAAGCCGACCATCAGCAGTGGGGCGACATTGGGCGGAGACTGTACGACCTCGCGCTAGCTACAGAGGATCGAGATCAATTCATCGCCTTGTCTCGCTCGATGCTTTGTGACGAACGTGGACGCCGACTTCCCCCGAGTTATGCCACGGGCGTGTAAAGGATGGAGTCGGGGATCTCAGACTGCTGCTCCACGGTCGCGTGTGTGAGCATTGAAGTCGTCGACCATCAGCAACGCCACGCGAGGTAACTGACGCACCAGCGGATGCGGTGCCGGATAGAAGTTGCGAATCGAATCACTCGTCGGATTCCCCTTCTTGGCGCGTTCATTGCGGGACAGCTGAAGTAGGGGAACGGAGACGGCCGTTGGATGTCGGCCGCCAGCTGGTGCTGACTGGTCACTTCGTCGTGTAGCCCAGGTCCGGCGGACCTGCCTCGTCTACGCTCGGAGGACGGGCGGACGTCCCGAGAACCTCTGCCGTAGAGCAAAGATGCGTCGCCGTGCGAACCGGATCGCTTTGGCTGGACGGAGGATCCGGGACGGATTCGAGTTCCTTCCGGCAGCTGGTCACTTCATCGTTCATCCCCCGGTTGGCGTCCCAGGGGCCGAGGTGTCGCGAAACGCCTTCGCGAGCAGGCGGATCCGGAAGTCCTTCCACAGGTCGTGATAACCGAACGCTCGCAGCGACACGCACACAGCCTCACGCAGCACACGCTCCGCGATGAACAAATACGGCCCTGCATATGCCGTGGCCTCGTTGTAGGTGGCGGACGACATGCGCCCTTCGTGGACGATCTCGTTGCGGCACGCGGAGAAGCTGCGAAACCAGTGATTCACCGGCGTGCTTGGCCAGGGCTTGCCGTCCTGACCCGTCCAGGTCATCGACGCCGTCTCGCTCGGCTTCCAGACAAGGTGCTCGGCGAACCGATCGTGTTTCGCGTCGAGCGGGATCTGACGGAAGAGCTCGTCCAGTGCCTGCGCCGCGCGCCAGGAATCGGATTCTCCGGTGAGTGCTTCGAATCCCGTCTTGAGCATGATGATCCGCTGCCGCACATCGACGCTGTCGGTGTTGCGCCACGCCTGCGCCAACCAGCCAACCGTGGTGGCCAGCCGGGCGGCCAGTCGCGCGTTGGTCGTGTCGTGCTCGCCCACAAACACGCTGCGCGTGGCGGCGAGCACCTCGGGATCGAGCGTCACGCGATGGGGTAGATGCAGCTCCTCCGGTGCGGGGACGGTGACGCCGTCCTTCAGCGTATACCCGGCAACCGTGGACCTGACCATGACACCACTGCTGAGCGTCACCCGCTCCTCGTCTACGTCGACCGGCCAGTAGTGCAGCGTGGAGTTGTCCGAGGTTGCTGTGGTCCAGCCGGCATTGCCGCGCGTGCCCTCGCTCCAGGGTGGGTTGGCGTGGAGCACGGTGAAGTGGAGCGCCAGCTGCAGCCCGTCCATCTCTCGAGGATCGGGCCAGCGACCATCAACCCCTGACGCGCGTGAGGCCACGATGGCTGGGTTTTGGATCGGCTGGTCGCGCGCCGCAACGTGGCTGCCGATCAGTCGCCGCGCCACCTCCTGGAAGCGATCACTCAGCCACGGTCCCTCGTATGTGCCGAGCGGAGCGATCCCCCAGGGTCCCGCCTCGACCGCTGCGGTCAACGGCAGGTACGGCGCGAAGATGAGTAGCGGAAGCCGTGCGGGCGGAGGGGTGGTCGTCACCTGGTGCTCTCAATTAGACGTGGCGACTGGGGCCGACTAGGATCGCCGCAATCGCCCGGTGCAACGCGGCCGCGTCCTGCAGCGTCAGTGGCGGCCCCGGAGGCCACTCGAACGCTGCCCGCGCCGGCCAGATCCGACGGACGCGGTTGCGCAGGTTCGCAGGCATGTCCGGCAGGCGGAAGTTGACCTGGGTGCCGAAGACGTGCAGCACGACGCGCCCGGCGATGATGGTGTCGGCGTTGGCGGTGTTGGGAGCGTGCCCAGGGTCTGGGGCCGGCCCGCCGATGGTGAGCGTCAGCCGGAGATGATGCCCGCCGATCGTTGGCGATCCCGCGAAGGCGCCGATCCAGACGTACCAGTCAGGCGGCGGTGTGTGGTGCTGGTACATCCAGCGGTACTGTCCAGAGCTGCAGGCGGCCAGCCCGGGCTCGTACGCATCCAACATGAGCGCGACCTTGGCCGCCCAGGCGGCCAGGTCACGCTGCACGCCCGGTGTGATGCGCGGCGTGCCGCCATTGAAGATGTCCGTGATGATCGGTCGCGCCCGCACCTCGAGGTTGTTCATCCAGCCGCCGTTGCAGTCGCTGCAAGGACCCCGTAGCGGGACGTACGACGGGCTCGGCACGCTCGCCTTCACCGCCGTGGTCGCGTCGCCGGTGAACGAGTTGAGCCGGTGCGTGCGCATCTGGAAGTCGTTGCCAGTCGACGGCGACGGCGGCCCGACCAGCTTCGTCAGCCACTCGGGGAACGTGTGCTCCTTGGAGATCTTGATGCCGGGCCCGCTGCGGTCGCAGAACAAGCAGGCCGTGGTTGATCCCCGATTACTCGGCGCGGGAGTGCTTGGGGCCTGGACCATCGCGCGATCGTACGCCTGTTTGGTCCACCGCCGGCCAGGCGGAGCTCCTCTCAGAGCGGCCGCTGGAGGTCGCCGGGTGGGGCTGATATAGCCCATGGCGGGGTCAGAATCGCGCTGCAACTGACCTCGACGGGGAGACCGGCGCAGAGCTATTCGGCGTTCAGACCGGTGGAGTTAGCAAGGGAACTGTCGACCTGTACAGCGCGAGCATTAGCTGGCAGGTGGCGGAGAGCTGCTCCGGGCTTACATCAGGCACTCACACCATCGTGGTGACGGTGTTGGGAGCCCTCGGCCCTGGCGCGCAGCCATTCCTCCAACCGCTCCCGGCGATCAGTGGCGAGTGACTCTCGTCGCACAGCGGTGAGGGGCGTCGCCTCGGTCTCGCGTGAGAGCAACGGCTTGCTGTCGCGACCGGTCAGCCTTGTGACGCAGCGGGCGAGGGCATCGTGCCAGGAGACCAGGCCGCAGGCCCGCTCGACGCGGATCCGCTGCTCGTCGCGATGCCACGCCGTGAGGGCCTCGCCATTCCGCGCCTGCCCCGGCGGCGGCCCATCGACGAGCAGCAGCACATCGCAGAGCTCGCGGTGCCAGTCGCGCAGCGCGGCAAGTTCCTCGCACGCCCCAGGCGCGGTCCACCACGACGTCCATCCGGCCGGGGGCAGCCGATAGGCGTCGATCAGCCAATCCACCCAGTCGGCGAGGTCCGTCCACCGACCCTCCCGATCCGCGTCGGTCCCCGCCCGCCACGCCGCCGGGTACCACAGTTCGCGTGTTGGTACCCCGAGACGATGCAGGATGCGTCCTGACCCACTGCTGAGACCTTCCAGGCGATCGGTCGCCGCGGACGGTTGTCCGCTGAGGTGGTGGGGGAGACCGACGGGCATGTGCCCGCGGTCGTCTTCGTCCCTCGACCCTGCGCGGCGATCGCGCATTTCGCCCGTCAACGCGTTGGTCGACCGGCCACCATCCGGTCGAAGCGCTGCATCGACTCGCGCACCAGTGCGGCGATATCCCGGCGCTCCCACCAGGGGCGCATCATCAGCTCGACGGGCGCCAGATTGCGGGCGAAGAGCACGGCGCGATGCTCGGGGAGGGTGCGCAGGTCGTCAGCCGTGAACACCGGGACGCGGTGAACGCTGCGCTGACGGCTGCGGCGGTTCCAGCGGTCCCCGCTGAGGAAACTTGCCCACCCCGGATCCTGTTCGCTGATCGTCTCCTCCCACACCGTCCCGCTGAGTGACTCGAGCTCGCGCAGCGCGTCAGCCTCCACGCTGCCCCCGAACCAGACGCGGAAGTTGGTGGACTGCCACACCTCCCGAGCGGCGTCGGCGCCCCAGCGGCGGCGCAGCTGGGCGCGCCCCTGCGCCGCCCAGACCGTGCAGATGCCCGAGCCCGCGCCGGCGCTGAGGTAATACGGCAGCTCGGGCAGCGGCGCGATGTTGGCCACCTCGTCGAGGTCGAGGAGGAGGGGTGGATCGAGTCGTCGTTCCACGGCCGTCGCCGCCCGCGCCAGTGCCTCCTCGACAACCTCGGTGATGACCAGCGCGATGAAGGGCGCTATCGACTGCTGATCGCGGCCCGAGCCATGGACGTAGAGGCGCCCTCTCTGTTCCAAAAACGTGCCCACGTCGAGGCTGTGCCCGGTGCGTCCGCCGAATGTGCGGGACACGTTGGGGTTGGCCAGGCAGCCGAAGGCGTTGCGCAGCTCGCCGGCCGTGCCCGCCGCCTGTGGGCCGCCGACGCTGTACAGCTGACGGAGCATCTGTGCGTCACTCCTGGCGGCGTCGCTCGCCCCCAGCGCATCGAGGATGTCGATCGGCGCCTGCGATCCCCATCGCTGCGTCCAGCGCAGGACCTCGCCGAGACCGGTTTCGCCGATGCGCGCCGCATGGAGGAAGGCCGCGGCGGCGGTCGTCGCCTCGCCGATGAAGAACTCCATGTTCCCGCCGGCGGCCTCCGATCGCGTCGTGGCGGCGCGGATGATCAGGTTGGCGCGGCGGTGGGCGATCGCGTAGTCCTCGCAGCCGGCGAGGATGTCGATGCCCACGGGCTCCGGCCAGCCGACGCGGTTCTCGGGATCGAGGACGAGCACCGGCCGCTCGAAATCGGGCTGGCAGGCGCTCATCGCCATGACGTCGGGCCGGTGGGTCTCGGTCATGATCGCCGGCCCGGGGAAGCGGAGCGGTATCACCCCCATGGTGGAGGTCGTCTTGCCCGTCTGCGGCCCGGCCACAAGACCGAGGTTGTTCTGGAAGCCCATGTACACCGCCGTCCCGTCGCGGGCAGTCTCGCCGACACAGAGGGCGAGATCGTCCGCGCTGGCGGTGCGGAGGTCGACCGAGGGTCGGAGCCGGGCCGACTGACGCCGGACGACGGTCTCACCCGCCAGCCGTGCAACCGCCGCGGACGTCGCCTGGCCGCGGAAGCGACGACTTGGCGTGGCCCATCGCGCCAACCGGGCAACCGCGATCGCGGCGATGACGGTCAGGGGCACGCCGCCGAGCGCGGAGAGCATCCAGAACACGGTTGCTGGCGGAAACACCCCGCGCGCCGCAGCAGGGAGACCGGCCGCCGGGTCGGACGGATGCAGCAGTGGTGAGAGAACGTCCGCGGCGGTGGGGAAGGCGACGGTCGCGTGGTGGATCGCGATGGCGCCCAACTCGGCGGCGGCGGCTAGGGCCAGCCAGACCACGCCCGACAGCGCGGCGCACCCCACAGCAACCGCAAACGCGTGCTCGGCGCGCACGACGGGTCCGTTGGGTGCGGTCCGCACCGCGGACCTCATCGCGGCGT
This sequence comes from uncultured Actinomycetes bacterium, assembly GCA_937888775.1. The sequence continues at coordinate 86,529 of CALAQT010000066.1, forward strand.
CCAGGGCCCGGACGTCTTGGCGCTCCGGGACGCGGTCACGGGGCTGCGTCCGCCGGGACGGGGATGAACCCGATGATGCCCGAACCGGCCAACGCCACCTCGCGTTCGTCGACCACGAAGCGGCCGCGGTAGTTCATCTCGCTGATCTGGACAGTCGTGGCAGCAACAGTGAGAACCAGGCCCACGTGACCCCACCCGCCGGCGTCGCTGCCGGAGCGCGCGAACACGACGATGGCGCCGACCGACGGGAGTGCCGACACCGGATAGCCCTGGCCGGCGGCGTTGGCGTACCACTCCCACGCGTCGCCGGACCAGGTGACGCCACGGCCACGATGCCCGGGCCACAACGCCGCCGCCCAGGAAGTGCACTCACCGGCGGGATCGGTGAACCCATCCCGGTAGAACCCGATGGGCACATATGCAAGCTCCTGTGGGATGGCCTGGCAGCCCACCGCCGCGTTGCACGAAACGCCACCCGCGGCAACCACCCGCGCCGCGCCGCTCGACGCGTTCGCCGAATTGCTGCCGCCGATGCCAAAGAAGAGGAGCGGGATGGTCAGCACGAGCAGCGCCATCGCGCCAGCGCAGCCGCAGCCGCTGAGTGCGAGCCGTTTCACGCGGCCACTCCGCTGTCGGGCACGGGCCGTGCCGTCATGCGGGCGTCGGTGTCACAGATCCACTCCTCGAGGTGGCTGAGACGCAGATCGACTACGAAGCTGCGGCCGCGCACCCGCCACAGGGCCCGGCCGCGAGGCAGCTCGGGAAGGATCGCGGCCTCCGTCTGCGAGAGACCGAGAAGCTCGCGGGTGGCGTCGACCTCCGCCTGGGGCATGCCATGGATCACATGTGTCTCGCTGTCGGCGAGGAGGCCTCGGGTGATGGCCATCACCTCGCTGCCCTCCGCACCGGTGGCGAGGAGGTCGCTGAAACGGTGCAGCACCATCAGCACCTGCACGCCGTACTGGCGACTGAGCTTCTGCAGGTTGCGCATCCACCGCGCCACCTCGACGCTGCTCAGGCACGACCACGCCTCCTCGATCACGAGGATCGACCGGGTCGCCCCTGCGTCGCGCTGCAGGAGCCGCTGCACCCACGCTGCGACGCAGACCATGAGCACCCCGAGCATGTCGTCGTTCTGGTAGACGGCGGAGAGGTCGAACACGACCAGCGGATGGGTGAGATCGATGCCGTCCGTGGTCGGGCCGTCGAACATCCCGGCGAGGTCGCCGCTGACCAGACGATCGAACTCCAGCGCCACGTCGCGCGATCCCTCGGCCAGTTCCCGACCTGACATGGCGAGGCGGGCCGCGTCCTCGTCCGTCGGCCTCAGCAGCGCCGCGGCAACGTCGACAAGCGTCGGCTGGCCGGCCGCCGCCTCACGCCGGGAGCGGGTCAGCGCCACCTGCAGGGCCGCCTTCTCGGATGACGAGAGCCCGCGACGGCAGGCGGCACCCCCGAGGGCGATGAGCACATCCACCTGGTCCTGCCAGACCTCCCTGTCGGGGAGTCCGGCGCTGACCGACAGCCGCGTGTCGAGCGGGTTGAGGCGCACGGGGCCGCCGCGCTCGAGGCGGATGGGAGTGGTGCCGGCCACCTCGCAAAGACGCGCCAGCTCCCCTTTGCGGTCCAGCGCGATGACGCGCCGACCGAAGACGAGCGAGCGGGCGGCGTACGCCTTCACCGTCGCCGACTTGCCGCGCCCCACCTGACCGATGACGGCGAGGTTGGGGTTGGTCAGCAGGCCGCGGCCGTACAGCTCCCAGGGGTCGTAGCAGAAGGCGCCGCCGCCGCCGCAGACGTCCTCACCGACGTACACGCCCGGCGCCCAGTCGCCGGATGCGGCGAGAAATGGATACGCCGACTGCAGGTGGGCCGTCGTGTACCGGTGCGCGGGATGAGCCGAGCGCAACCGCATCAGCGCAGTCCCCGGCAGAGCGGCAACGTGTACGTGAAGGCGACGTCCTGTGTGCCGAACTCGCGGCGAATATCGAGACGGGCCTGGCCTGCCTGCTGCTCGACATCGCCGCACGCGACCTCGAGCTCGCGCGCCGAACCAGCCGTGACGGTGATGTACGCGCTCAGCGCGACGTGGCGGTGGCCTTCGTTCAACTCCTCCTCGGCGCGAATCACGTTCTCGGCCTCACGGCGCTTGCGCACGGTGCGCCGGAAGCCGAACCGCTCGCGCAGCGACTGCGTGGTGTCGTCGTCGAGTCGCGCGGCCTCAACTCGGCGCAGTGCGGCGGCCGGCGCGGCCGGCTGCATCACCACCGAGACCGTGCGGCGGGCATGGGTGCCGAGCAGCAGCGGGGCCATCCAATCGGCACCCACCGGCGTGCGCGGCCACTCCGCCACCCAGTACGTGGCGTGGTGGGCGCCCTCGGTCTGCAGCGTTGACCAGGTGGCGAGCGAACGACGCGGCAGGGCGGTGCGCGGTGAGGCGCCCACGGTGTCGGCGTGGGCCGCGGTGCGGTGGGCCAATAGCTGCCGCGCCCAGGGGTCGACGGCATGGCGGATGGTGGCCGCGAGCATCCGTGGACTGAGCACGCCAACGACCTCGACCTCGGCCTCGCGCAGGCCGCGTGCGAGGGCGGCGAGCTCGCGGCTCAGCACCTCGCAGGCTCCGATGTCAGGCCCCGCGCCGCGTTGGCGGATCACGCCCGATGCACGGGCGACGCTCACCTGGACGGCTATGAACGCCTCGTGCTGCTGGGTCTGCGGAGCGGCCTCGTCGAGCAGCGAGAGATACGAGCTGACGAAGGCGCTGCTCGAGGGGAGGACGCGGTTGGCCTGGAGGTGGCGCACCACCGCCTCGCTGTCGTCGGGAACAGTCCGCTCCAGCCATTGGATTCGCCTGACGGGACCGCCGTCACGGGAAAGGCCGGCGAGCACGGCTCCCCACTGAATCAGTAGTCGCTCCTTCTCACCGCTGTCCAGCAGCGGGAAGTTCCGCCCCATGGCCGCAAGGACGCCGACGTAGGTTCGGCTGCGCGAGTCGGCAATCACTCCGATCTCACCGTCGCGCCACCGCGCCGCCAGAATTCTGATGCCGCGCAGGTACGGGGGCAGCTGATCGCCTGCGTCGGCGCGCTCCACCGCGGTGACCATCTGCTCTGCAGCGTCGGGCTCGCTCCCGTCGTCGCGACGTTGTGGCCGCCGCGAGTGCCGCATCACCCTCTCTGACGCCGGGCTCGGCTCCCGCACCTCGTGGCCCGTCCACGCGGCGATGTGCAGATGGTGACCGCGGAGGTTGGATTCTCCGAGCCAGCGGTGGCGTCCCGTTGCCTCGGCGATGAGGAAGGCGGCGGCCACCGGGACCCACTCCTCGACGGTTCGGCCGGCGACCGGGACAACCGCGACGCCACCGGCCGTCCCGACGACGACCAGTGCCACGAAAGCACCGATAGGGGAGGGCCAGGCGGCGAGGACGCCAACCACCAGAGCGCAGGTGACCAGTGCGACGAGCAGCTGACCAAGGCGAGCACCGAGGAAGACCCCGCGACGCTCGAGCGGTCCGAACACGTAGGGCGCGCTCATGCGACGTTGCTCTCGTCCCGCGATCCGGGCGTCGGCGCCGCCGACGTGGACGTGCCCGACCCCGACCCTCTGGAGGAACCACCCCCATGTGGAATAGATCGGAAGAGCACACGTCTGAACTCCAGTCACGCCAATATCTCG
>CALAQT010000067.1 GCA_937888775.1 uncultured Actinomycetes bacterium
GCAGCTCCGCGCGGGTGAACACCCGTGTCGGCTCGCCGGCGAGCGTGACCAGCAGCTGGTACTCCTTGTCCGAGAGCTCGACCGGCCGGTCGAACACGCGCACCTCGCGCGAGCGGACGTCGATCATGATCGGCCCCGCGCGCAGGATCCGCGCTCCTCGCCGGATCTCCGAGCGGCGCAGCACGGCGGCGATCCGTGCCCGCAGCTCAGGGTAGGCGAACGGCTTGCGGACGACGTCGTCGCCGCCGCGCTCGAGCATCCGGATCCGCTGTAGCCGGTCGGCGTCGCGGCTGAGCACGATCAGCGGCGTGTCAGGGTCGATGCGACCAGCGAGCCCGTCGCCAGCGCGGATCGCGTCGAGTAGCGCGAGCGTCTGCCCGTTGACGTCCATCACGATCAGGTCCGGGTGCGCGGTGCTCAGCAGCGCCAGCGCCTTCGCCCGGTCAGGGGCGATCAGCACCCGGTAGCCATCAGCGGTCAGATTGTCGGCGATTATCTGGGGCATCTCATCTTTCCTCCTGTAGTTGTGAGGTGTTGTCGTCGGCGACATGTCGTTGACGTGGTTGGTCGGGGAGTGAGGCGAACGCGCCAACGACGCACGAAAGAAACGAGCGAAGTCGCCGTCGCATCAGGAAGCAGCGTTTGACCCGTAGACCGCTGGGTCGCACAACCGGTAGCCCACGCCCCAAACGGCGATGACCAGCCGCCGGTCGGGGCTGGCGAGCTTTCGTCTCAGCCGAGATGCGTGGCTGTCGACGGTTCTGCTCGGCGTGCAGTACCCCCACACAGTCCGCAGCAGCTCTTCCTTGGTGAACACGCGGGTCGGGTCGGCGATCAGCGTTTGCAGCAGCTCGAACTCCTTCGCGGCGAGCGTGACCTGCCGCTCGCCGACGCGCACCTCGCGCGTGTGGTGATTGACGGTCAGCGCCCCGACCCGGGTGACCGGCGTCGCGTGCGGCTCGTAGGCGCGGCGCAACAGCACGCGGATTCGGCCGCGGAGCTCGGGATAGGAGAACGGCTTTGAGACGACGTCGTCGCCGCCGCGGTCGAACACCCGCACGCGTTCGAGCTCGTTCGCGCGACCGGTCAGCACGATCATCGGCGTGTTCGGCTCGATCTCGCCGGCGAGCCCGTCGCCGCCGCGCACGGCGTCGAGCAGCCCGAGCGTCTGGCCATTGATATCGGCGAGCACGAGCTGCGGCTGGTGCGCTGCGAGCAGGTGCAGCGCGTGCTGGCGGTTCTCGGCGAGCAGGATCTCGTAGCCGTCGGCGACGAGCTGATCGGCGAGAAACGAACGCGTAGCACTGTCTTCCTCGACGATGAGAATCAGATGTGGGTTCATGGAGGCCTCCTTTGAGGACCGTGGTGAGAGTGGATCGGTGGGCCGCGATCGGCGCGGCGCCACTTGCTCTTGGCCGCGACGAGCGCGGCACGCCGGTCTGCGGCGCGCCGTGTGGGGCGGTCGGGCCGGGGGTTGGTTGTGGCGGTGGGGTTAGTGCCCGCGGGTGATCAGCGGGTCATGCGGCGTCGGCGAGGACCGGCATCCAGATCTCGGCGGGTCGCCCTCGGTCGGCAGGGCGGGTCTCGCGGCGCAACCGGCCGGCGTCCTCGAGAACGGTGAGAGCGCGCTCGATCTCGCGTCGTTTCTTGTTGCGGCTGAATATGTCCGAGACCTCAGTGCGTGTCACGCCCGCCGGTCGTTCCTTCGCGGCCGCCCAGATCTCGTCGGCGGTCGGGTCACCGAGGCTGTCGCCGAAGATCCAGCGTGCCGAGTCGGCGCTGTAGCGCCAGACGGCGAGCCCGGCGTCGAGGTGTTCCGAGCGGATCCGCTCCGAGCAGTCCAGGAGCGCGTAGATCAGGGCGAGGCGAACGACGTGCGCCTCGGCGCGTGCCGTGGCGGCGCCGGCGAGGCCCGGCTGGCTCGCCGACAGCTCCGGGTAGATGCCGATCCACCGCTCGCGCGACGCCTCATCGAACGCGACCGAACGGTGGAGGCCGGCGAAGCGCAGCGCGAGGCGGACGGCATCGCGGATCTCGGCGAGCTCTGCGTTGTCGATCGCGCTGCCGAACGGCAGCAGCTTCGAGCGGTCGACGGCCAGAACAAGGAAGCGATTGAAGAAGCCATTGGCGAGCTCGGTGGCGGTCAGGTAGCGCAACAGCTCGTCCTTGGTGATGTGCCCGACGATCCCGACGTGCGCCTGCGCGGCGCGCAGCGGGTTGTTGCGCACCAGGGTCTGCAACGTCTCGCCATCCCAGGCTTGGCGGACGATCGGCGAGAGCGTGTTCCCTTCTCGGGAGAGGACCTTGAGCACCTGTGCGAATTCCTGCTCGAGCACCAGCCGCCGCTTGTCGGTGGGAGCGTCGCTGTCGTTCTCGTCGAGCGGGTCGCGGACCTGCGCGATCAGCCCCTCGCCCGAGCTCAGGCCGCTCGCCAAGCACCCGTCGACAAACCCTGGGTCGGTCTCGGCGAGCACACGCCGCACATGTCCCCACGAGGAGCCCTTGCGCCCCTTGGCGCTGGGTCCGACGAGCACGCAGAACTCGTTCGGGTAATGCCGGTCGGCTTCGACCTGGTAGTGCGCGCCGCGTCCACATGCGGTCCCGAACGCGACCAGGAACTGCGCCAGGAGCGCCGCGGGGTGCGCCTCTGAGTGCGGCTCGGTTCGCAGTACGAACTCGCCCGCGGGCCCGTGCAGCGCCGCCTCGGCGATCGCCGCGGGCCAGCCCGTCATGCCCGCCGCCCGCTGCTTTGACGATCGCGCAGCTCACCGAGCGCGACCGCGAGCTCGTCCTTGACGGCGGCGAGCTCGGCGCGTAGGCGCTGGTTCTCCTCCAACAGCGCCCGGTTGCGGTGTCGCAGCGAGGCCTCGCTGGCGCGCTCGCGTGCGGGCACCAGCCGGTCCTCAGCGTTGCTGTCCGCGGCTCGGAGTTGCTCGATCTCGTCGCGGAGCTCGGGCTGGGTGTAGAGCCACTGGCGCGAGACCCCGGCGGCGTGCGCGACGGCCTGGAAGGTGATCGGCTCGCCGCGCGCGTCCAGAGCACGCAGTGCGGTCTTGGCCCGGGCCTGCGCTGCTTGGCTTCTGCGTGTGGCGGCCGCGCCGAGCGCGATCACTCGCCGGTCAGGCGGCACGATCGTCGCTCGCTTTCTCTGCATCGAGGCGCTCGAGCCCCTCGATGATGTTGATCAGGTTCACGCGGTCGCTCTCGTTGCTCTCCGCGATCCGCCCCCAGCCGCTCGCCTTTGCCTTCGTGAGCTGCTCTTCAACCCGGACCAGGTGCTCGCGATGCTGCTCCAGGAACGTCAGATCGGTCAGGAAGCTGTCGCAGCTCAGGCACGCGTTGGGGTGCGGGCAGTGCTGCTGCAGCGGCAGCCCGCAGTAGCCGTTGGGCAGCGACTGGCGGGCGCGCGCGAGCCGTTCCTTGGTCCAGGTCGCCTCACCCAACACCCCATCGCCGGCCAACGTGACCTGCTCACCGCGGCGGTTGATCCGCTCCCGGAACGTGTCGAAGTGCTCGCGCAGCTTGCGGTCGCTGAGCCGCGCGTAGACCTGCGTCATGCTCAGCGAGCCGTGATCGAGCATCCGCCTGATCACCTCCAGCGGAATGTCCTCATTGATCATCCGCGTCCCGAGCGTGTGGCGAAACTGATGCGGAGTCACGGTCACCGCAGCCCCTTGCGCGTCGACGAGCTCGAATCCCGCGAGCCATTTGGTCAGCCGGTGAAGGAGCGTCCCATAGCTGTAGGGCTGCTGGCCCTGCCCGTTTCGACCACCGATCGCCGGCAACAGCCACGGGCTGCCGCTCGGGAACGCCTGCGCGTTTCGCTGCTGCTGATACCGGATCCGCGCGAGCAGCCGGTCTGAGATCGGGATCGCAGCCTCACGCCGACGCTTGTGGTTGACGAACCGCAGCACCGGCGAGCCATCGGCCAGCATCACGATCGGGTCGGCTTCCAACAGCAGCGCGTCCTGGGACCGAAGCCCGGTCTCCATCAACACGACCACCGCGGTGATCGTCGTCTCATCCCCGAGCCGAGCCAGCGCGGCGCCGCTCTCGAGCTGGCGCATCACCGCCTCGTCGATGAACCGCGGCAGCGCATGGCTCTGGGAGGGCAGCTCATCGCGGAAGTACCGCGCCTCGCGCGCAAGCCGCACCCAGCCGTGACGGTCGACATCGTCGAGCACGACCTTGACGTGGCGCAACAGCGCGTGCTTCGTGTTCCGCGCCAGCGGCAGCCTCGCGACATGGTCAAAGAAGTCCTCCAGCAGCCTCCGCGAGAGCTGCTCGGCCGCGGCCAACTCGATTCCGGACAGCTCGCAGAACCGCTCGAGCTCCTTGAACGACCACAGCGCGTGGCTGACCCCCTGAGGCGCCATCGTCCCGGACTGCAGCCGGTAACGCGCCCACCGCTTGAGCAGCTCGCGCAGCCAGCCGCGGCGGATCGCGCCGAAGTCCAGCGTCCGTGTCTTGTCGTGCGCGTAGTCGGCGCCGAGCGGCAGGCGCGCCATCCGCCAGCGATCCGGCGCCCACGGGTCCACCATCCCGTCGCGCAGCTCGCACAACCGCTCGTGCGCGTAGCTGGCCAGGACCCCGAGCCCCGCGTAGGGACGGGCGGCCGCTTCGGCGACTCGGCGCCACTCATCCTCGTCACGGACCAGCAGCGACGGCACCCCCTCGTTGGCCACCAGTCCGACCAGGTCGTTGAACCGTCGCGGATTGACCTGCCGGCCCACGTCCCCCTCGTGCTGGAGCAGATACTGCAGCTCAAGCCGCGGCGTCCCGCTGACCGCCCGCAGCACGTAGGCGCCGGCGGCGAGCTCGCGTTCTGCGCGGATCAAGTCCACGAACGTCTCGATGCTCAGTGGCCTGAACTGTCCGCGCACTCTGAACCGCTCCTGGTGCGCGTCGCACAACAACCGCCCCGGCTCCACCGGGAACTCGCAATCCCCGACCCGACAGGTCCCGTCCCCCCTTTCCGACGGCCTGCAGGCGACGTACTCGTGCGTCCGGCATCGCCCACCATGGTGCGAGGACCGTGGGCAGCGCTCGACCTCGCACACGCGAACCGGGCGCAGCGCCCGCGGCAGCCTGGCGCGCGCCACCCACGCGTCGATCGCCGGCCGCCCCTCAGCCCGCCAACGATCGCCATGCAGCGCGCACAACGCCCGACCCGTTCCACGACCCCACGGCCGGTGATACCCGTAGCCGGTGCAACCGGCCACCGCACACCCAGCCCCCAGCAGCGGCGAGCCCTTCCGGGCGATGAACACCTCGACGCGGAAATCCGCCCGCACCGTCTCCACCAGCACCCGCTCCCACGACGACAGCTCCCCCGCGGCCGGCACAGCCGCCAACGCGCGGCTCATGCCGGCCCTCCGACGCCGAGCATCCCGGCCCGCTCAAGCTCCCCGCGGAGGTCCTCCACGTCCACATGAGCGTAGATCGACGTCGAGCTCTGCGAGCGGTGCGTCAGCATCCGCTGCAGCGCGTCCAACGGCATCCCACCGCGACGCGCGAGCGTCGCGTGCGTGTGCCGCAACATGTGCGGCGTGAACTCGAACCCGACCTTCCTGCCCGTGCGCTTGGCCAGGTCGTAGACGCTGTCGTATCGCATCGGCGCGCCATACCGGCCGCCCCACAAGTTCACGAACAGATAGTCGCTATCCAGATCCCCGTACTCCCGGTGCATGTAGTCCAGGTGCAGCCGCATCAACTCCGTCGATACCGGCACGCTCCCGCGGCCGCCCTTCCCGCGCGCACCGTTAGCGTTGTCCTCGCGCGGGCGAATCTCGATCCGCCGCTCCCAGCTCACGACATCCTCGTGTCGAAGGCCCAACGCCTGACCGACGCGCATCCCCGTCTCGAACAACAGCGCGAACAGGAACCGATCCCGCAGCCGCTGCTGCGCATCGAGGATCGCCTGCACCTCCTCGATGCTCAGCACCCGCGGGAGCCGCTCAACCTCCCGCAACCGCCCAACGCGGCCGCGGGGCCGGGCCGTCGCGACGCCGTGCAGGAACGGCTTGTAGGCCCCGTAGCCAGAGCGTCCGCGGGCGACCAGCTCCCGCGCCAGCGGCACCCCGCTCCGGGCGTGGAACTCGTAGAACCCGAACACCGCGCTCAACGTCCGGTTCACCGAACTCGCCGCCCGCGCCGGCGTCCCCTGCTCCAACACGATCACGTTCTCCGCCGGACTGCGAAGCCACGCCGTGAACTCCCCCAGCGTCTCCAAGCTCACCTGATCCCACACCAGCTCGCGGGCCGCCAGAAACGCGACGAACAGCTTCAGATCACACGCGTACGCCCGGACCGTGTTCGGCGACTTCTCGATGTTCGTCAACCACGCCAGATACCGATCAACCGGCTCGACCGAGCGGCGGTCGACGCCGATGACAGTCCACGACTCGCGGCCGCGATCCACGACCCGCTGAACCCGACAGCTGCCCTGCGCAGCCCACATCGCAACCCACGGTAGATCGCGCGGCGGACAACACCGCGCCGGCACTCATCTGGCCGCCCCGAGGAGCGATCAGGGCATCGGCGGTACCACGAGTCTGGCCGAAGCCGCCGTGCCCTACCCGGCAGTTCGCGGATCCCGGCTGAGTGGCCGCACAGTGCCAGTAAGCCCGAAGCGACAACGGGACCTACCCAGCAGGCTTCCGCACGGCAGTATCGTCCGCACGGTGCCAACTTCCGGCCGCCCGACCGTTTCTAGACCGCGTATTCCGAAGCCCGATGAGTGGTTCACGCGGTTGAGCGATGCAACCCTTCAGAAGATCGTCGATGGCTCGTTCCAGATCGCATGGTTGCCATCAGAGATCGCGGCGGCACAGTCGGTGCTCTCCGGCCGAAGTTCTGAGCAGCACCCGCGAAGTTCTGAACAGCACCCGCGAAGCCGACACACGAGTCGCCATCACCCTGGTCGCGGCGGCGGCGCTGCACCGGGTGACGTTCGTGAGCCCCGGCGGCCGACACCTAGCCAAGGTTCGGGGTCGATCGAGCTCCCGCGATAGCTGTTGCCTTGATCGCGAGATCCGACAGCCTCCGCTCCAAAGACGCGGACGACACCGATGACGAACGGCAGATAAACGCCTCGATCACGCCGCCCACGGCAGGTTCAACGACGTCGATGACGCGGCTCAGCAACGCTAGATAACGGCGAGGAACGAACGCATCGCGTCCTGCTCTTCAGCCAGCAGGATGGTCGAAGTGGTCATAGACATGTGACCTCCTTGGAGGTTGTGGTCGTGAGTGTGTGAAGCCCCAGCGGGCTTGTGAGGTGCGCCCGTCCACACGCCGTGGCAACGGGGGGCGTGGCGACGGTCAGTCGTCGTACAGGCCGGCTCGCAGCTCGAGGCCGGCATCCAGCAGCTGGCTCTCGAGCTCGCACACGAGATCGCTCGCGCGCTGCTGCACCTGCTCATCGCCGTCGAGCCCCCACAGGTCGCCGCAGACGCACCGCAGCCGCACGCAGCGGCTGTCGACGATCGCGGCCGCCTCGACGGTGACGCGGGTGATCGTGCCGCTCATCGCCGGACGGCCGACCTTCGTGACGCGGACGATGCCGCGCTCCACCAGGCCGCGGGCTTGGTCGCGCGAGATCTCGGCGCTGAACTCTTTTGGTTCGGTGAACATCACACCTGGTTGCTTGCTCATCTCTTCTCCTGTTGCCGTGCTGGCTCGAGCGCGACGGTCGGTCGCCGCGCCCGAGCTCATGAGCTGATAGGTCAGGCGAACCGCCGCTCGGCGGTCTCCCACGGCGCGGCGATCAGGTCCTCGGCCGAGAACCACGCCGGGATCCCGTTTGCCTGGCGGCGCTCACGCCGGCGCTGCCGGGCGCGCTCGTAAGGGCCGTCCTCGCCGATCACCGGCCGCGCCTGCTCGACCAGCGACAGCGCCTCGAGCAGGTCCGGCGCAACCGGCTCCGCCGGGTCATACTCCTCGCCGCGGTCATACGCGAGCGCGGACAGAATGCGTGTTGATGGGGTGTACATCAGGTACCCTCCTGGGCTCGGTGCCCGCGCGCGTTTCGTGCCAACGAGGTGGCGCGAGGGCATTGGTTTTGGCGGCCGCCCTGTGCAAGCGGGGCGGCCGTTCCTGTTGGTGTGTGTGTTGGCGGACGCGCTGTTGTGCGCCCAGGTGAAATCGAGACCGTCCGGAGCGCCATCGCGCTCGACCCGCGTGTCGTCGTCTGCTTGCCGGACCGCGGTCAAACCCTCAGCTGTGCGGTTCTCGGCTCCCGTGGCGGCAGGGTCGGTGACTCGACAAATGTGTACGATCGCTCGTCCCCAACCGAGGATGTGGAGCGACGTGATCGACCGCTTGCGTGAACAGATCCAACAGCGCCTTGACCAGCTCGCCGGCGAGGCCGACAAGCTGCGCAAGGCGCTCGCCGCCCTCGACCCGCGCTCCCCATCGGCGCCTGCCCCTAACCCTGCCGCCCGCACCGCTCCCGCACGCAAGCGTGCCCGCGCCGCAACGCCCAAGCCGAAGGCGCCCGCGACCAAGATCACGCCGGCCCGGCCAACCAGCCAGCCAACCACTCCCTCCCCTGCGCGGACGGCACCCGGCGCGACCAAGGCTTCCGTGCTGACCGCGCTCGCCGGTGGCGAGGCGATGACCGCAGGCCAGGTCGCCGCCAAGACCGGCCTCGCCCGCGCCACCGTCTCGACCACTCTTTCCAAGCTCGCCAAGAGCGGCGAGGCACAGAAGGCCGAGCGCGGCTACCGGCTCGCGCCCGCCGCAGAGCCGCCCGCGGCGCCCACGACGACGCCGTCTGCATCGAGCGAGTAGGACAGTGTCGCGTCGCCCCGCTCACCGTGAGCCGCGCTGACGGCTCCGCCGGCGCGAGCGGCGAGCTACAGGTACGGCGGTTTCAGGCCGGCGATGCCCTTGCCGTCCGCCAGCTTCACCACGGGGGGCTGACGGCGGCGGGAGCCCACCTCGGTCGCGGTCAGTGGGATCAAGACCTCGACTCGGTCCCAACCACGTTTCTGGACGATGGCGGCGAGTTCCTTGTGGGCCTGTGCGACGCACGCCTGGTCGCGATGGGAGGTGTGCGGCACGTCACCGATACGGTCGGCGAGCTCAAGGGGATGCTGGTGCACCCCGCGTTCCAGCGCCGCGGGTACGGTCGACTGATCCTCACCCGCCTCGAGGACCGCGCCGGAGAACTCGGATACCGCCGACTGCGCCTCGACACGATGGTCACCCAGACCGCGGCGCAACGTCTGTTCGGGAGCGCCGGGTACGGGGCCGTCGGCCGCGGGGAGCTTGCCGGCACGGACGTCATCTACTACGAGAAGCGGCTCGCTTGATCACGCCAACCAAGCCGGCGAGGGCGGTCGCCGGCACGGTCAAACCTCGCGCTCATGCCGCATCTCGTCGGCGGTCACCGAATCGCTCTCCGAGCGCATCGCGCAGCGCCGCCATATCGGTCGGATCCGTTGACCCCAGCAGTCCCTGCATGATCCGAAGCGACCAGAACGTCGCTTCGGCCGCTTTGCCTTCGAGCGGCAACGGTCCGTCGAGGTTGCCGACAAGGATCTCCTCGATGAACTCGGCGGCCGCGAGGGCGCCGTCGGTCCAATGCTGATTACCGCTGAGGTCCGTGACCAGCTTCACATCGGCCGGGAACGTTCCCTTGGCGTAGTTCCGGAGGTTCTGGGCCAGCACCGTCCCCTCGTCGTACGTGAGGGTGTAGGTGGATTCCGAGAACTCGACAGTCACCATGAATTGAGCGTAGGTGACAAGACGGACGCTACATCCCTCCCCCGGCTCGGCGACGCTAGCCCGCTGATCCGCCGCGGTGCACCGACCAGCCCGACGTGCCCGACGTGCCCGACAGCGTCCGCGAGCTGCGCCCGCGACGCGGCTCAGATAAGGCAGGAGCTCGAGCCGACCAGTGTCGTAGCCCCGTGCCAGCCGTCGCGCGCCGCCATCAGCGCAGCGGCGGATGCTCAGCCTACGGCCGCGGCACGACCCGGTAGCCGAACCGCCGGCGAGCTTCCGCGATCAACTCGTCGGGAATCGGGTGGTCAAGGATCGACGCCTCGGCCCGATCATTCTCCGCCAGTTCACCGGCCTCGCCGAACAGCGCGAGGCCGTACAGCTTCTGTGCCGGGTCGTGGCGCACCAGGTATCGGATGCCGGCGAACCCGGCGCCTAACGCGTCGGCGGCGAATGCCTGGCTGGCGTCGTATCGCTCGTTGGCGCCCAGCGAGGCGGTGACGCCAAACTTAAGCGCGCGCCGAGACGTGAGGTCTGCCAGACGCAGGTCGCGTCCGACGCGAACGCTCATCAGCCATCGGTCGAGTACCGCCGCCTCGGCCAGCAGCATCCGGCGGCGGTACACCTCCACCCACGCCCCGAGCGGTCGCTCGGCGAAATAGCAGCTGCCCTTGCCGGTGCCGACCGGGTCAAACCGACCCGTCCCATCAAATGAGAACCACCAGCCGGTGTTGCCCGAAAGGCGTTGGAAGCGATGGATGCGATAGATCTCGCGATCCCCGCGTAGCGTTCGCTGGGGAAACCGTTCGAGCGTCACTGAGCGAACCGCGCGGCGTCCTGGCGCGCGACCCGCAGAAGCTCGGCATCGCTGTCTGCCTTACTCCACTGCACCGGCGAACTGCCGTCCAGCGCTGGGTCGGGCGCCACGCACCACGATGCCGCGGTCCACTCGTCCGCGCCCCCATCTACCACGGTCCAATAGGCAGCGACCAGCGTCTCGGTGGGCCGCCCGTCGCGGAACTGAAACAGCGGAAACCGTCGCCGCCCGGAACGGTCGCTCATCCCGATCAGTCGCCGCGCGCGCAACAGCTCATCGACGCGCTGTCGCGACACATTTCCCAGCAACTCGCGCACCTGCGCGCTCGTTAGCAGCGGCCCGAGCTCGTTCTCCCATGCTGCGCCCGCCGCCGCCAGCATCCCCGCACGCCGCGCGTCCGCGACCGAGAGCTCCTTTCCGTTGAGCAGCTCACCGGCGTTCTCCACAAACGCGATGAGCGCCTCGTCTGAGATGTTGTACCTCTCGGCAACGTCGCGAACCGCTGTGTGAGCATCATCATGGCGAAGCCCAGCGATCGCGTCGCGGTCCTTCTCGAGGCTTCTCGTTAGCTCGCGTAGCTCCTCGAGTCTCTGGTCGAGAGCTTCAAGCGGTTTGTCGCGATCCTTGACGCCCATGACACCCATGGTACGCCGACCATGGTCGCTTGACAAGAATGTCATGGACGCGCCGCTCCTGCAATCCGCCGCAGCGCCCCGATCAGCCCGACGTGTCCGACGGCGTGGGCGAGCTGCGCGCGCCACGCAGGCTCGAGGTGGGGCAGCAGGTCGAGCTCGCCGGAGTCATAGGCGCGGTGGCAGGGGCGGCGACAGAGCGGCACGACACAGAGCGGGTCGCCGCAGCCGCCCAGCGACCGAGGTATGAGGTGCGCAGCATCAACGCGGTGCTCGGCGCCGCACACGATGCACGGCCGGCCGGCGACGGCGGCCCGCTGCGCCTCACTCGCTGCCATCGAGTCTGTTCGCTGAAACGGCGTAGTGCGCCGTAGGGGCTTGCGGGCGCGCAGCTGGGCACGCCGGCGAAGCGGTGTTCGCTTCATCGGTGCTCCTTCCAGAGTTGGTTTGGTGTCTTGCGCGGGCGCGCCTACGCGACTCCGCTAAGCCGGCGTCATGACCGGCGAGAGGCCGCGCTCCGCGTCGGCAGCCGCTCCTGTCCGTCGGGGCGACCGCAGGGTGCGCAGCCGGGCGCGACGTAGGATCAGCCCGTGAGTCACTCCAAGTTCCCGGCCGGGCAGACGCGGCCGTTTCCACGTCTCGCCCGCCCTTGGGCTGTCGCCGTGCGACGAGCGCTGTCTCGCCGGCGAGGTGACGATCACACTGGACGCCCGCGGCCGCCAGGTCGAGACGAGCTGCGAGTGTTCACGCTGCGACTTCGCGTCAGGGACGCGTCTGTGGGCGCGACCCAACGTCCATGAACGACCTCTCGCTCGCAGGCGTGCGCAACCGTAGCCGCTACACGGTGGCGGCCGCGCTGCTGGCCGCGACACTCGCCGCCGCGGGATGCGCAGCAGACGCCACCACGACAGGCTCGACCGCGGCGCAGCCCACCTCGCCGCCGGCGACGGTGGGGACCACCGCCCAAACCCGGCCGGCGAAACGACCGCCTCACCGTCGGGGCCCGCCGCGCCGTCGTCACCCAGCGCCACCGACCAACCCTCGCTCGGGTTCCCTCGCGGACTCGACGGCGAGCAACGACGTCGTGCAGTCGCAGCCCGCCCCGGGCTCCTGCCACGCGATCGGCACCGGCCTCTACTCCCGCCCGGACCCGACCTGCACGCCCGGCGCGCTCAACCCCGCCGTCACCCAGGCGACGATCGACCGGACGATCTGCGTCGAGGGCTGGACAGCCACGGTGCGCCCCCCGGAGAGCATCACCGAGCAGGAGAAGGCCGCGAGCATGGCCGCCTACGGCGACACGCATCCGCTGCACTACTACGAGTACGACCACTTCGTGCCGCTCGAGCTGGGCGGCGCGAGCAACGATCCCCGCAACCTGTGGCCCGAGCCGGGCGGCTCGCCGAATCCCAAAGACGCGGTCGAGAACGAGCTGCGCCAGGAAGTGTGCAACGGCCAGATCAGCCTCGCCCAGGCGCAGCGTGAGATCGTCACCAACTGGGTCTCGCTGGCGCCACCCTCCTCGGCGCCCACGCCAGGCGGACCGCCTCCCATTTCAGCGCCTGCCCGAGGCGCCGAATGCACGCTCACCGACTCCTACAGCTCGAACTACAACGACTACGACGTCTACGTTCACTCCAACCAGCCAGATCAGACCGTGATGGTCACCGACGCCGAGGGACACACCGCCAGCTGGCACACCAACGCCTCCGGATACGCCGACGTGTACTTCAAGTCAGGCGGCTACGCCCCGGGGCGGCAGATCACCGCACGGGTCGGCCGGGCCAGCTGCTCGACCACGCTCTGAACGGCCTACCTCCTGTGACCGCTGCCGCTCCGGCCCACTCGGAGGCTGCACTCACGAGATGGAGCAGCGCCCCGGAAACACGCGACGGATCCTGGGGTCGCCCATGGATTGCAATCGGCAACCGACGAGGCTCTGCGAACTCCCCGCAGGTCGGGGCACGCCCGCCCAGCCCCGGTGCAGATCTCATCCAACTTCAGGAGCCCGGGCGCCCCCCGCGCGGACTCGAGCTGCTACTTGTTCCCCGCCCGATTCGACGGTCGGTGTCGGGTGGTATTCGCCGTCCCAGAAGGCTTGGGCCGGCGAAGGACCCGACGACTGAGGCGGTACGGTCCGCCCGCGTTCCAGCAACGCCATGAAGTCGGAGCGCCGCACGCGCACGCGCCTACCGACGCGCAGCGCCGGAAGCAGTCCTTGATCAATCCAGTTCCGGACGGTCTGCTGGTTCAGCTTCAGGATGCGTGCGATGTCGGCAACCGTCAGGAAGTCGTCGCCGCTCGCATTCATCGGACCTCCAAGCGACCGCAGCCGAGATCGTTTACGACGTCAGCCAGTCGCGGTCGCGGAGGAAGTGCAGCGACCGGATCGCCTCTCGGGTCTTGCCGACCAGGTCGCCTTCGCAGATCAAGACCTCTTATCTGCAGTCGAATTGGATGTACTCACGACGTTCGCAGCGAAGCGCTCCCCGAAGCTCCTGACGCGTTGTGAGCGTTTTATCCACAGGGCTTCTTCGAGAGAGAAGGCGATAGTCGTGTCAACGCCGGTTGAAACCTGGACCACCCCGTTGCTGCCGGGTAGGTGTCAAGGGTCGAGAATGGGCCCCTGTTGGCGTTTGCTTGGGGTTGACAAGCACACCGCCCGTCGTCGCGAGGGCCGAGCCCGTAGGGCGAGGCCAGAGCGGCGATGGGCGGTTTAAGCGCCTCCTGCGGAGGCCCCGCGACGGCCGTGAATAGCCGGGCGGCGTCGACGACCGCAACGCCCTCCGGATCGTCTCCCTGTGCTGACCCGTCCGCCGGCGGATCTCCTTGGTCGCCGGCCGCTCGACGGGCCGCATCCGCCGTCCCTCGGTCCACTGCTTCACGCTGAGCACCCTTCGTCTCCTGACTCGATCGACGCGTCGGGCTCAGGACCCGACCGGACGGCACCGAAGCCGCCCAAGGTTGGTCAGTTTTCACCGGCGGAGCTCGTCCAGTATTCAAGCCGGCGAGGACAAGTCGTCTTGGTCTCGACCTAGCATCTCCGTCTGGGATGGGAGGCGCTCGGGTTCAACAAGTGCGGCTGCCGGGCGGCGCGGCGACCTGGACGGTCATTGGTGGCGACGGCCTTTCGATTGAAGCGGCCGAGGAGTACCTCGAGTACCTGCGGGTCTCGAGTTCGCCGAACACGGTGAAGTCGTACGCGCGGGCGCTCGCGCTGTGGTGGCGGTGGTTGCAGACGACCCAAGTCGGCTGGCACGATGTCGGGCTCAGCGAGTTCACCGGTTTCGTGCACTGGCTTCGCACGGGCGAGGACGGGACGGTCGTCGCGTTCGCGCCGAGCGTACCGAAGCTGTCTGAGAGCACGGTCGCTGTTCGCTTGCAGGCGGTGCTTTCGTTCTACCGCTACCAGGCGCTCAACGGCGTGCCGGCGGCGGTCGCGCTGACGCAGCGAATCCATCGCTCCTCACCCCAGTTCCGGCCGCTGCTCGAGCACGTGGCCAGACGGCGCGGGCGACCGACCCAGACGGTGCGGGTGCGAGCGCCGCGACGGGAGATCCCGCCGATCTTCACGCCGCGGCAGATGACGCTGATCAAGGACGCGTGCGCGCATGTGGACGCGTCGACCGGCGACTACGTCGGGTCGGTTCGCGACCGGCTGCTGTTCGAGCTGCTCGAGTGCAGCGGCATGCGTCTTGGCGAGGCGCTTGGGCTGCTGCATGGTGATTGGGTCACGGGCCGCGGCGACACGCCGTACGTCAACGTCATCCCCCGCGAGCATCCTCACGGCCAGCGGGTCAAGAGCGGTCTGCCGCGGCGGATCTACGTGACCGACCGCGTGGACCGGCTCTACGGCGAGTACCTGTGGCAGCTGTGCGATGCCGGCGCCGACGTGGTCTTGGGTGACATGGACCGAGCGCTGGTGTTCGTCAACGTGGCCGGCGGCGAGCTGTTCGCCCCGTGGAGGCCAGGCAGCGTCTATTCGCTGGTGGCGCGACTCAAGCGGACCCTGAAGCACAAGGTGCCGGCCGGGTGGACGCCCCACTGGTTTCGCCATACGCACGCGACGGCTCTGCTATTGGCTGGCGTCGCGCTGCACGTCGTCTCGCGGCGCCTGGGCCACGCCGACGTGCAGACCACAATGAACCTCTATGGGTGGGTGAGCGACGACGCCGAGCTGCACGCCCTCGCCGATTGGCAGCGTCTGACGGCGACCTGGGAGCACCGTATTGCTGCGTAGCGACACCGTCCCGGCCGACTTCATCGACGGAACGCAGGGCCACATCCGCCAGGACAGCGAACGCCTCTGGCTGTCCGTCCCGGTGGAGCTTCGCCGGCTGCACCTCGTGGTCGGCGACACGCCCGAGTGGGAGGGCCGGTTTTCTCGGGGCAAGAAGGTCCGCACGCTGCTTGACCTTCGCGACCTTCCCGAGCAGATCGCCTGCGAGATGCTGTATGCCGCCTGGCGGCTGCTCGATCTGGGCGCTGCCGTCCATGTCGGCGACACGAGCACCTTCCTTCGCGACCTGCGCCGAGCGCTGAAGGGCTGCGCGCCGCCGCGAGCGTCGCTGATGGACGCGCCCGTGGAACGGTGGGAGCAGGATCTGCTGCGCGCCTGCGCCGGGCGCCGCGGCAAGGTCCCCGACCGCTGGGATCGGCAGCGCATCCGCAGCCAGCTGCACCGGATCTACTTCGCCGTGTACTCCGCCTACGACACCCGGCCGTGGTGGCGACGCGAGATCTGGGACGCCGAGAACGACCCCCGCATCCCGCTGCGCGAGCACGAACCGCGCACGCACGCTTGCCAGTTCACCGACGTCCACCCGCTGTGGCTCCGCGACGGGCTGCGCTACTTCCTCGGGATGCAGATGCAGACCGGCGCGCTGTCGATGGCTAGCGCCCGCTCCTACCTGATCTCTATCCGCAAGTTCGGCCGCTACCTGCAAGATCGCGGCGTCCAGCACCCGCGCCTGGCCGAGGATCGCGAGGGCCTACGCGATTTGGTCCTCGGTTGGCGCGGCGAGGTCGCTTCGATGCGATCCGAGCGCACGGGAGGCTCACTGTCGAAGTCGACTGCCTACCAGTACCTCAACCAGCCCGAGAACCTCTACGGGTGGCTGCTCGACCACCGTGTCGATCTGGCGCGCGCGGTCGGGGACGACCGCTGGCTGGCGCTCGGTATCGAGCACAGCCGGTTCTATCAACCCGGCGAGCGGCCCCGGACGACCGCCAGAGCTCCCGACGAGGAAGAGGTCATCGAGGACGCGGTGATGACGCGCGTCCTGTCGGTCGCGGGGGAGCTGGGCCGCGACGTTAGCGACGGCGGAGCGGGCGACGAACAGGCGGAGCGGATGCTGCTGTTGCTCGCCAAGACCGGCCGCCGCGTGATGGAGATCCTTCAGCTCGACTTCGACCCACTGCTTCTCCTGGCCGGCGGCGTCAGCGCCAACGACACCGACGGCTTCGTCGCCAAGCTGCGCTACCAGCAGACAAAGATCGAAGGCGCGCCAGACACCATCCTGGTCGACCGCGAGACCGTAGCGATCATCGAAGCCCAGCAACGGTGGGCCCGCGAATGGCTCCGGTCCGAGGGCATCGACGCCGAACCGAAGTACCTCTTCATGCGGCCACGGATGAACCGCAACGCCGCCCGCTGCTACGCCTACGCGACCTTCCGCCAGCGCCTGTCCTGGCTCGCCGAGACCCACGACCTGCGAGACAGTCGCGGACGACCGGTCGTCCTGACGCGCACGCACCGCTTCCGCCACACCCAGGCGACATCCCTGATCAACGCCGGCGTGCCGCTGCACGTCGTGCAGCGCTACTTCGGACACCTGTCTCCGACCATGACGATGCGCTACGCCCGCACCCTGGCCGAGACCCACGAGCGCGAGTTCCTGCGCTACCGCAAGATCACCGCGGACGGCCGCCAGCTGGATGTCGACCCGCGCGATCTGTACGACATGCTCGAGCTCGACAAGCGCGCAGACCGGATCCTCCCGAACGGCTATTGCCTGCTGCCGCCCCGCCAGAGCTGCGACCGCGGCAACGCGTGCCTGACCTGCGACAAGTTCGCCACCGACCCCAGCCACCTCGACGAGCACCAGCGTCAGCTTTCCGGGTTGCTTCAGATCGTCGACGCACGTCGCGAGCAGTTCCAGCGCAAGACCGGACGCGAGATGCCCGAAGACAACGTCTGGCTGCGCGAGCGCCGCAAAGAGCGACGCGCTCTGCAAAGCATCATCGCCGCGCTCGACGCCACCGCGCAGACCGATCAAGCGGTGCGAGGAGCCGGCGTCCAAGCGCGGCTCGAGGAGGGCCGCGCATGAGCGACTCCAAAAGCGACCGCTCCCAGGTCCTACGCGCAGCCGCGGCACGCAAGCACCACGACGCCGTCCAACGCGCCGAGCGGGCCATCCGCCAGCTGGTCAAAGAAGCTCGTCCGGTCACCTTCAAAGCCGTCGCCGAGCACGCCCCATGCTCGACCGCCTTCCTCTACGGCCACGCTGAGCTCAAGCGACGAATCACGCACCTCCGCGAGCAGCACCGGCGCGCAACCCTCCCGGTCCCGCGAGTCGACCCCGACGCCCCAAGCTCGGTCGTCCGCACCCTCACCCTGCAGACCGCCGCGCTGAAGCGCCGCCACCGCGACGAAGTCGCGCAGCTGCGACAGGACCTCGCCGCCGCACACGGCGAGATCCTCGCGCTACGGCGCCAGCTCGGCGAGCAACGCCGCTAACCCCCACGCCGGCTTCTGGTTCTCGGGCAAAGCTAGGGTCGCGAGTTCGCACTCCGGCTTCGTCCCACCCAGCCTCGCGACTGAGCAGCTGCCATTGGCTCGTGGTTGGTGCCATCACCACCCTCCACAGGGGACTCGCACCCCCGAGCTGCTGATCATCTCGCGTCCGCAAGATGCGAGCTTTCCGCGCAGACGAGGGCGCGGGCCGGGAGCCCCCGAGATGAGCGTCGCGGCATGAAAGCGAGAACCCGGCGCGTCGACGACATCATTCCGAGTCTCCCCAATAGGGGCGTCTCGTTGGAGACGCTTGCCCAAACCCGGTAGCGATTACGTGGCCGTGGATCTGGACGGTGCGCTCAGACAGTTAGGCGGTCGTGCGCCCAGCGGCGGCTGGCACGGCGAGGTTGTTGAGGCTGTGGTTCCTTGATCGGGCGAATCGACGAGGCGATGTCCCGCGGGCGACCACGTCGCAGTCGCCACCGACCACGGAGCGATCGACTGCTGCATGATGCTCCGGCGCGCCGTCCTATCCCGAGGACTCGACGACCTGATCAGCACGAAACGCGCGAGCGGACGGTTGTAGGTGTCGATCCCGGACCGGGAAGCCCGGGATCGACGGTTGTTGGGAGACTGCCCCGCGCCCGGGGAGCTAGAGGTGGATCGGGCCTGACGCCCAGAACACGGTGTGCGCGGTGAGCGGTTTGGCGTTGAAATTGCACTTGCCCTTGGCGGGTTTGCGTACCTTGAACTTGAACGTGATCGTGGCTTGACCGTTGCCGGTGGCGCCGGTGAAGGCGCCAGTGCCGCTGGTGATGGTGTAGTCGACGACATCAACGCCGGCAACGGCGCACGTCTTCCGGTTGAGGGTCTGCGCCTGTAGCACCTGAGACTTGGTGACGTGGAGGGAGCCAACGTTGAACTTCAAGGCGCCGCTGTGGGAGCCGAGCGTGAGTGAGCCCTGGCCCGCTACGAGACCGGACGCGGTCAGAGGGATGACGGGGTTACTGGCGGTGCTGTTTGACTGACCGGTGATCAGCTCGACCCCGCTCGTGGGAGACGCTGCGGCGGCGGAGGAGGCTCCGCTGAATACTGCCGTGAGTGCGGTCACGGCGGCTGCAATGGTAGTTAGCCTGACTACGAACACAGGAAATCAGCCTGCTTTCTGGTAAGAGTTTGATTTGCAAGCGAGGATGTCGATGGCGTGAGGGTGGGGTTGGGGGTCCTCCGAACTGTCAATAGGCACGGGTCGTCTGGGCGGCAGAGGATTCGCGGCTAGTTTCCACGGACTGCGCCGGCGCGCAACCTGGGGAGGTTGTCCTGGGGCTTGTAGGAGTATCGGGTGGCGGCGGTCGCTCCGGCCGCGTCCGCTGCGGA
Organism: uncultured Actinomycetes bacterium; assembly: GCA_937888775.1. The sequence goes on from CALAQT010000067.1 coordinate 19,292, forward strand.
TGGGAGCGTTCGCGATGACGCCGCCAAGATCCGAAGGGACAACCACCGTGAAGGGCAGCGTACCGGTTGTCGAGGCGACCCATGATGGGGAGCCACGCGACCACCGTGACCGGCAAATGCCCGCGCCAGCATGAAGGCAGGGCTCGGCCCGCGCGATCCCAGAGACCCCGTATTCGCCAGAAGCGAGTCGCTTCGTGCCGTTGCTACTTAAGCCTTCTTCGCGCCTTCATCCGCCGCGGCCGCTACGCACGGCTCGCCGCGACCAGCTTCCTCGACAGGCCGATCACGCTCCATGACGGGATCGCCGGACATCAAGCCAGTCGAGGGTTGACGTCATGAACATACTCATGACGCGGCATTCCCCGCGTTCAGCCCGCTTCAGTGCCGCCCGACGCCGTCGACTGGGGATAGGATCTCGTCGCTGTAGAAGCGAAGGGCCTCGCCCTCCGTGCCATCGCTCCAGCGAACAACCACTCGGCGGCTGGCGAGCGAGCCGGGCGGCAGGTCCTCGAAGCGCAGGACCTCCTCGACGATCGGGTTGCCGGGGTTCACGGAGATCGAGCCTATCTTCGCTGGCACGCCCGTCAAGGTCACGCGGCGGCGCGCGTCTCGCGCTCGTCGAGCGCGCGCCTCACGTGCCGGGCGAGCTGCGCGCCGCGCTCTCGGCTGATGGCGCCATGCACCTGCGCGGAACTGGCCGCCTCGCCGACTTGGGCGAGCACCGCCCGCCTCCTCACTTCGCCGGTTCCAATTCCGGCGACGGCCAGCACCGCGCTCGAGACCGCGGTGCGGTCGTAGCGCACCAGCAGGTCGATGAACTCGATCTCGGCCCTCCCGAATGCGATCACCGGGGCTGCCGGCAGGGTCGCGGGCGTCCGGCGTGAGAACGCGTCAACGCGGACAAGTCGCTGGCGCTCGCGACGCGAGAGGTGCGCGTGTCTGCGAGCAGCATTGATCGTGGTGGACATCTCTGAACCTCCTGTGGGGTTGGGTTGAACGGCCGCACGACGCGGCCGCGGTGTGTGCAAGACCGGAGCCGTCCACGGCCGCTCCGGGTTCGGCGGTCGAGGCGAGTCAGTTGTTCGCGGGTTCCGGGGTCGGCCGGTGATGACGTGCGTGCGCCCCCCGATCCTGCGCTCTTCACCGGCGGGAACGAGGAACGGCCCGGAGGGCTCGTCGCCGATCGAATCGGGGCGAGCGTCCTCCGGGCCGTCGGGTGCGTCAGGTGTTCAGCCGCTGATGCCGAGCAGGTCGAACGCGCACCCGTCGGGCAGCGTCACCAGCTCGAACCGCCGCCCGTTGTCGGGGTGGCGGCCGGTGAAGCACAGCGCGTGCCGGCCGAGCGGGTTCTCGCCCCCGAGCGGCAGCTCGGGCACGTAGTTCACCTTCGGGTCGAGCAGGTACGAGCACGGCTCGCGCCCGTCGAAGTGCGCCATCGCGCGGACCTGCATTAACGTCGGCAGGTGCGCCAGCCGGCGCCGCGAGCGCACCAGCTGGACGACCGCGCGGAGCGTCCGGCACTTGCCGCCGCGCTTGCCGTGCTTGCTTCGCCGAAAGCGCCCGGGCAGCGCGATGCCGCCCGAGCCGGTGCTACGGTTCCTTCTACGCATGAGGCCTCCTTTCGAGGCTTGTCGCCGGCCCCGAGTCATCACCTCGGGGTCGACGTGTTTGTAGGGACGTTCGGCTCACCCGACGTCGTCGCGACGTCGGGTCTCGATCAGGCCATCGGACCTCCTCTCGTTCTGTGGGGACCTCGCTCAGCGCAGGCCGGCGAAGCCCCGTCGCCCGAGCGCGACGTCGGCTCGCTCGCACTCGTGCCTGAAGGCCGCGGGGCGACGTATGGGACACCGTCGCCGTCCATGAGCGAGCGAGACCGACGGGAGCCGAGAGCTCAGACGCGGTGCGCACCCCGACGGGCAAGTCCGCGACAAGACTCTCAGGACAGCGCGTAGCGACAGATCAGACAGAACCCAGCGAGCAACTCAGAGTACGCAACAGCGAAATCGCTCTATGCGGTTCTTCGTCTTCTCGAGCGCCTGGGCGGATCTCACAGGAACGTCCTGGCTATGTCCTGCGTCTCGGAGTCCTCGTCAGTGCGAGGGGGTTGCTCTACCAGAGCAAGCCATCAAATCGAGGCCCTGCACGTTAACACGCTGGTCGGCAGATGCAAGGCCGATTTGCCCGTCGGCCGAGTGCGTAGCCGAGCCAGGCCAAGCGAGCCGAGGGCAGTTGGAGGCGGCCGTTTCGGACCTACCCCAAGTCTCCGGTCCAAACGCGACCGAACTCCGCACTATGTACCCCGCAATAGCCCGTAACGACTGGACATATCGCTTCCAGGGGGGTCAATCACTGCCGCCGACTTAGTGCGGACTACAGGCATCCTCCGGCCAAGTCCGCACTAAGCAAGGATTCCCAGCAACGACGGGGCATACGGTCAGGGCTCGCGGCAATCCACAGAGGAGTAGGGACGACCTAGTGCGGAGAAAACGGGGCATGGCGTAGAAGGGGCTCCTGGTCGATCCAGAGCGAGCTGTAGCAGCTACAGCAGTCAGAGTGGTGTTCGATCCTGGGCCGACGCATCGGGCGGACGGCAACGGGCGCGGCCAGACGCGCCCCGCACGCCGACGCCCTGGGTCGAGAACTTCGCCGGCTAGGTCGGTTCTGCGCGCAGGCTCTCGGCGATCTGCGCGAACTCGCTAAGCGCCGCCTCGAGGTCCTCGACGATCTCCTGGGCGAGCACATCCGGTGGCGGCAGGTTGTCCGAATCCTCGAGCGACTCGTCGCGCAGCCAGATCAGGTCCAGGCTGACCTTGTCGCGCTTCACGAGCTCCTCGTAGGGGAACGATCGGGACCGCTCGCCGTCGGTCCGCTGGTCGTACCGGCCGGGTTGGTAGGCAGCGATGAAGTCCTCGAGGTGCTCGTAACGGAGCGGGTTCTTCTTGAGCGTGAAGTGCATGTTCGTCCGCAGGTCGTACACCCACACCGACCGCGTCCACGGCGTCTCCGAAGCCGGCTTGCGGTCGAAGAACAGCACGTTGGCCTTCACGCCCTGGGCGTAGAAGATCCCGGTCGGTAGCCGCAGCAGCGTGTGCACGTCGCACTCGTGCAGCAGCTTGCGGCGCACCGTCTCCCCCGCCCCGCCCTCAAACAGCACGTTGTCGGGCACGACGATCGCTGCCCGGCCGCCGATCTTCAAGAGCGTCTTGACGTGCTGGACGAAGTTCAGCTGCTTGTTCGAGGTAGAGGCCCAGAAGTCGTCGCGCACGATCACCAGGTCCTCGCGCTCTGACTCGCCCTCGGCGTTGACGACGGTCATTGACGACTTCTTGCCGAATGGCGGATTGGTCAGGACCATGTCGTAGCGATCCCCGGGGTCGCCCTTTAGCGAGTCGTCGACGACGATCGGGCTGTCGGCGTCCTCGGCGCCGATCCCGTGCAGCAGCAGGTTCATCACGCACAGCCGCGCCGTGTTGTCGACGATCTCTGCGCCGTGCAGCGCGTCGAAGCGGAGCTGGCGCTTCTGATCGCGGTCGAGCAACGCGTTGTTGTGGGAGACGTGCTCGTGGGCGGCGAGCAGGAATCCGCCGGTGCCGCACGCCGGGTCGCAGATTGTCATCCCGGGCGCCGGGCGCATCACCTCGACGATCGCCTTGATCAGCGGCCGCGGCGTGAAGTACTGCCCCGCGCCGGTCTTAACGTCCTCGGCGTTCTTCTGCAGCAGGCCCTCGTAGGCGTCGCCCTTGACGTCGGCGTCGAGTGTCATCCACTGCTCGCGGTCGATCAGGTCGACAATCAGCCGCCGCAGCTTGGCTGGGTCCTGGATCCGATTCTGCGCCTTGCGGAACACCACCCCGAGCATTCCCGGATGGCGGCCCAGCTCGGTCAGCAGGTGGCGGTAGTGGACCTCGAGCTCGTCGCCATCGCGGGCGAGCAGGCTCGCCCAGTCGAGGCCGTCGGGGATGAACCCGGGGCGGCTGAACGGCGGTCTCGTCTGCTCGTCGGCCATCTTCAGAAACAGCAGGTAGGTCAGCTGCTCAACGTAGTCGCCGTAGGAGAGACCATCGTCGCGGAGGACGTTGCAGTAGTTCCAGAGGCGCTGGACGAGCCCGTCTGACGTCATGCGGGCACCTGCCGGCGCCTACGCGACACCTTAGCTTCCGAGGCCCGGTCTACCGTGAGCCGCTCCGGCAGAATCGAGGCGGGCTCGTCCGATGGATCATGTGCAACCAGCTGTCCTCCGAACGCTCGACCGAGTATTGCCCGACGCAGCGCCGCGCTTCGATGCAGTGCTACGTCCACCTGACGGAGCATTGCGCCAACGAGCGAGAGTTGCCGCTCAACGCGAGCGACAACTCGGCGCTGCTGATCGACAGATGGGACGGGGACCGGCACGGCGGAGATCGCGCCAACGAGTCGCGGGCGCCCCTAACGCTGAGCGCCTGCGGCGTCGGTTGACGGGGTCTGGGGAGGCCGTTGCGGAACGTGGCACCAACACCGCCAAGTAGCGCGCGATCGGCCCTCGCCGTTCGGCGGGGGCTCACCGGGGGCCTCGTTGCCGCACCCAAGCCGATCGTGTCCGTTGGCCGCCCAAGGCTGTCTGATCTGACGGCCACGCGATCACCGCTTCGACGCGGGCGATGTTGACGCGCGAACGCGGCGCGGCCGGACGTTGATGCGGATGGTGACAAGCACCCAGAGGCCAACAGGAACACCGATGAGCACGCCCATCGCGGCAGCAATGGCGCCAATCGCAGAACCTCCGGTGAGCAGCAAGACGCAGACGGCGACCACTGCGGCACTCACAGGTATCGCACGAAAATAGCCGCGCAGCGCCACGGAGAGGCCGGCCAGGCAAACGGCCAGCACGACGAGAATGATGAGGATGGCTGAGATTACGGGCACTCAGTGATCGCGGTCAGGTAGACGCTACTCATGATCAGAACGGAACGTCGTCGTCCCGAAGCCACTCGTCCGATTCGCCGATCGAGGACTCCGCGATCGCCAGCCCGGCGTCGTCGACCACCGCGCCGTCCAACCCCATCGCTCGCAGGTCCGCGGGGTCGAAGTCAGAGACCCGCAGTCCGTAAGGCGCGCCCCCCGACGTGAAGCCGACGACCCAAATCAGCTCACCGCCCCATTCGACCCAGCCATCCGCCAGGCGCTGCGCCTCGGTCCGTTCGACCTCCTCCTCAAGCCGCCGCCGGTCGGTTCGCGACCCGCGACGGCGCTTGGAGCGCGTCGGCGATCCGGATGACCTGCGCGCAGCACCGTTTCGCTTCGCCACCGGTCTCGAACTCTAACCGGGCGCCCAGACGCGAAAGTCCCGCTCCTGTAGCCGGCGAGAACTGGCCGGGGGCGAGCCACATCCGCGCAGCGTCAAGCTTCAGATCAGTTCATCAGGCGTCCGGATCCCGGTCGCGGCGAGTAGCTCGTCGCTTGCGCTATCGCCCAGTCTGGAGCGTCCGGCTATCTCGGCTCGCACGATCGTAAGTCTCCCGCCGCCTCTCGTCGCGCGATCGGGTCGGCGACCGAGCGCAGCTGCGATCGCGCCGAGGCCAGCGACGCCGGGACGATCGCATCGGCCGGCGGGATCGTGCCAGTGGCGCGATCGCTCGGGGACCGAGGGTTGGCCGGCGCCGAGTCCGGCTCGCAACGCCGCTTCCGCTTTGACCCCGCCGATGCCGGAAACCAGAAGCACTGGGCTGGTCTCTGGTTCGGCGACGAAGCGGAAGCCGTCGAGCGTCGCGGCGGCGCTTCCGGTGCTCGTCCCAAGCACGAGCCGCGTCGCGCTTCGAGCTGGCTGCTGCTTTGAGCCTCTGGGCTGCTTGCCGGCGGCCAATTCACGGCCCGTCGAGCAAGGGGTCGGCTGTCTCGGCCGGGCCTACTCGATCCGCAGGCGATGGAGAAGTCGCTCGGTTGCGCAGAGCGGCGGTCGGCAAGGGCGCCCGTCGCGCCGAGCGTGCAGGGTCCTCAGATCAGATCAGAGCAAAACACCCAGGCGTCGTGCAGCGGACTGCAGCGCCGGGTGGTCCCGCGTGACTTTCTCAATCGTGAGCTGGCTGTCGAGTAGCGGGCTGGGTTGCCATACCGCCCAGCACTCCCAGTCCGCAGCGAGCCGGCTTGCGTAGCGCAGGCCGCGCCAGGTCGCGTGATCAGGGGTTTGCGCGAGCCAGTGGTAGCGACTGGCGATCGTTCTGGTGGCACGCCGGTCGGGCGAGAGGAACGTGCTGCGGTCGATCCGACGCACCCCGTAGCCGCGCAACTGGCGGCGGAGCGTCGCGTCCACCGCCGCGTGGGTTGAGGGGTCGTCGACGTCGACGAACCGGACGGCCGGGTCGATGCCGACGTGGCCGAGCCAGCGGCGGTCGAAGAACTCGGCTGGCACTACCCCGGGCGAGAGCAGAGGGTCGTATTCGGGATCGGGCCGGCCGGTGAGAAACGCGTCGATCCGCTGGAGCAGCCCGGGTCGCTCACGGTACCTGGCGATCACCTCGCCGAACGCGCCCTCCGCACTCGACGCGCAGTACACGGTCGCAAACCGGCCGTGGGCGTCGTCCCACCGATTGCCCTCCTCGATCGGCGCGGGCGCCGGGGCGGGCAGCGGCTGAGGCACATGAAACGCGAACGAGTCGACGCTGCGGGCCACGCGATACACGCCGGCAGCCGGAGCTGTGACCGCGCGCGTCGCCGGCATCAGCCGCCGACGATGAACGCCTCGGCGGCGCGCTTGACCCGCTCGACCTGCCCCTCGTGAAAGACCTCGATCGGGGCGAGGTCCTCAAGCTGAGGGTTTGAGCCGATCAGCCACGCCCTGACCGTCGAGGCCGCCTCGCCGGACTCCACCAACAGCGAGACGACTTGAAACAGCTCGCGCAGCGCCCGCTCGTGCGCTTGACGCGGCATGTGCTCGCCGCGCGCCCAGCGTCCGACCAGCTTCGGATTGCGCACCCCGACCGCGAACGCGACCAGCCGCTGGCCGATCGTCTCCTGCAGCGACGCTGCGATCGTCGCCGCCGGCTGGCGCATGGCGCTGCGATGGATCTGCTCTGCAAGGGTCATCAGGCCAGAGATGATACCAGCTTATGGCCCTCATTTTGTCCCAACTGTGATCCCAGGGAAACCCACCCGCCTCTCACCATCGATGCGGCTGCCCGACCCGTCTCGGTCGCCCACGGCGAAGCGGAAGTACTCGGCAAGGATGTTGCCGCGCTCGCTGCCGTTGCAGGGCGAGAGCGGCGAGCCCGTCGCCGGGTAGCCCGGCGGGAATCGCACCCGCCGGCCCTCCACAGATCCACACAGCCGGAACCAATATCTGCCGTGGACGTTGAGTTGAGGTGGTACCGCACGAACGGCGAGAGCCGCGCGATGGCCTCCTCAACGATGGCGGTTGATCGGTGCTGGCCGGCCGTGCATCCTCGACCGGACGCAATGGGACCTTGGCCGACGGGGAGCTGCTTTTCGTACGCCTCCTGTCTCGTGACGGCATGGGCGATGGGCTGCCGCAGCAGGGGGCTGTCTGCCGCCTGGATGCGTCATCGTCTGTCACATTTCCGGTGAGCATGAGCGCATCGCGGAAAGAGCATGCCGCTATGACAGGGGAACAGAAGGTCGCCAGTGACTTCGAGCGCCTGGGGTGGAGGCCAGTCCCCAGCGTTTTCAGCACGACGTCCGCACCGGCCTGTTCCTGCAGGCTCGCCACGAGCGGCTCCTCAAGCTCGGTTCATCATCGGCGACTACGCAGCAGCCGGGGAAGCCGGGGCGAGTGCCTTGGATAAGCCGTTCGACGGTGCTGATGGCGACCTCTTCGGGTGATCATTCGATGATGATCGTGAGCACATCGACGACTGGCTCTCCTCCAGGGTGCCTTGGAAGTCATCTCCGACACGCAGAAGAGAGCAGACGCTCCTGCCGGCGCGCGGGCGCTCATGAACCAGAGGGATGCTCTCTTCATCGCCGGCTAGAACCGGCGATGCACGCCTCTCCCCGCACGTACCGCTCGCCGGTGGTCATTATCAGCCCTGGCGGCCGCAACATGTCGCCCCCACGTCCGGCAAGCGCGTTGCGCCCTGCCAGCCTGGCCGGTGAGCCGCTCGATTCCTCGGCCGTCGCGTCAAGTCCTGCCGCCGACCACGGTCCGCTGGCCCACGATGTTACTGCACTGGGGTGGCCACCCTTTCGTGTGAGCCGAACCGTGCAGTGGGAGAACTGATGCCAAAGCCCATTACCCCGGATGTCGCCGTCGCATACACCCTCTGCCCGCGTAAGGCGTATCTTCTCCTATGCACGGCTGAGCAGGGTGCCCCACAGGACTATCCACGTATCCTCGCCGCGGACCAGCGCCGGAGCCAGGCGAGCTACCTCAACGGCCTCAAACAAAGGCATGGCGACGCATCGGTCTATGGTGGGACACTGCTACGTCGTGGCGGTGGGCCGCTCTTAGCCGCTGTCATCAAGACATTGGACTGTGAAGCCTATTGCGATAGCCTAACCCCAGGGCTTCGAGTGACCGCCGGGCACGGCCAACCATACGAGCCGACACTGGTGAGCGGCACATGTAAGCTCACTCAAGAACAGCGGCTTGCCCTCCTGTTCATCGCCTATGTCCTTGGGCAGCTACAGTACGCACCGCCGTCGGCTGGCGCCATTGTCGGCCTTGACGGACGGGTCCACAAGGTGTCGTTGGACCCGCGCCGCTACGCCGAGCTTGAAGGAATCATCGACACCCTGCGCACGTGGATACAGACGCCATCAGCAGACCCGCCGCCCGTAGTCCTGAACAAGCATTGTCCGCTGTGCCCGTTTCGAGCCGACTGTCGGGCCAAAGCCGAGCACGATGATGACCTAAGCCTCCTGGAGAGAATGACGCCGCGAGCACGGCAGCGCTACCACGACCACGGCATCTTCTCCGTCAAGCAATTGTCCTATGCGTTTAGACCACGTCGCAGGCGCAAATCTTCGCCTCGGTCCCCGGTAAAACACCGTTTCGAGCTGCAGGCACTAGCGCTCCGCACGGGTAAGACCTATTTGCACGAGCCACCCGCACTCGTCCGCCAGCAGCTCGAGATCTTCTTAGACTTCGAGGGTATCCCAGACCGGGACACCCAGTATCTCCTCGGCTTGCTGGTCCGTCAGCAGGACGACGTTAGCTACCACGCCTTCTGGGCCGACACGGACGCAGACGAAGCACGGATTTGGCAGGAGTTGCTGACCACGCTCGCCGCCTATCCTGATGCGCCGGTGTATCACTACGGGCAGTATGATGCGCGCGCGATAAGGGTGCTGCTCAAACGGCATGGACCTGCCGCTGATGCGTTGTTGGGGCGATTGGTCAATCTCAACGCCTATGTGTATGGGAAGGTGTACTTCCCCGTTCGGTCAAATCGCTTGAAGGACATCGGCCGTTGGCTGGGGGTGTCCTGGCCGACGGCCGAGGTATCCGGCTTCGACAGCCTGGTATGGCGCCATCGCTGGGATGAGAGCCACGACGACGCGGACAAGCAGCTACTGCTCGCATACAATGAAGCCGATTGCCAAGCTCTAAGCGTGTTGGCCGACGAACTCACGCGCCTGCGCGACACCGGTGCTGAAGACCCCAGCGTTGACTCCAGCACGCGCCCCAAACAATACGCCACGGACACTGGTGGGCGACTCCACCGTGAGTTCGAAACGATCCTCCGGTCCGCGCACGCAGAATACGAGCACACCAAAATCAGTCTGCGGCGGGATCAGCCGGCAACTCCCGATGATGATAAGAGGCGGGTTGGCGGACAGCCGGGACACCCAGGCCATTACCCCAGGCCGCCCAAGCCCACGAAAGTCGTGCAGGTATCACCGGGCCAGGAATGTCCGCGGTGTGGTCGGAGTCTGCGGACCACCGCGAAGCTAACCGACAAGACCATTGTCGACCTGGTCTTCACGGCCAACGCCTGTCGGAAGATCGTCACCAAGTACGTCGGGTCCACAGCTCGCTGCCCGCAATGTGGTGGGCAGACCTGCGTTCCCCCAACAATCGGCGCACTCCCCCAGTATTCCTTCGGGCGCGGCTTGCAAGCCTGGGCCATCTACCAGCGTCTGGTGCTGCGCTTGCCCTACCACGTAATCACTCAAGCGCTAGAAGAGCAATTCCACGTGCGCGTGAACCAGGGCACTATCGTTGCTTTCATACGCAACTTTGCCCGCGACTATGCTGAGACCGACGAACGTTGCCGCCAACAACTTCTGCGCAGCCCCTTCATTCACGCCGACGAGACCAAGATCAATATCCAGGGCACGAACTACTACACCTGGGTCTTCACCGATGGGCGACATGTACTCTTCCGACTGAGCGCGACCAGAGAAACTGTCGTGGTACGGGAAGTGCTAGGCGAGTACACCGGAATCCTTATCACAGACTTCTACGGTGGCTACGATGCCGTACCCTGTCGACAACAGAAATGCCTGGTGCACCTCATTCGAGACCTCAACAACGATGTCTGGCGTAGACCGTTCGACACCGAGTTGGAAACCTTCGTCCTGGATGTGCGCGACCTCCTGGTGCCCATCTTGGAAGCCGCCAACAAGTATGGCTTGAAGAAACGGAATCTCCGCAAGTTCACGAAATCGGTAGATAGTTTCTACCGACGGGTCATTACCTCGCGGGTGTACCGGTCTGAACCGGTCCGCACCTATCAGAAGCGCTTTCAACGCTATCGGCAGAGCTTGTTCACGTTTCTGGAGTACGACGGGATCCCCTGGAACAACAACATGGGCGAACGAGCCCTCCGGCACCTTACGGTGCAGCGGAAGATCTCGGGGTCCTTCTACGAGTCGCTCGCGCCAGCGTACCTGCTGCTCTTGGGGTTGGCCCAAACGTGCCGGTTTCAGGACAAGTCCCTGCTCAAATTCCTGCTCTCCGGCGAGAAAGATCTGGACGCGTTCAAGCCCACCAAGCGGCGCCGCAGGGCTACCGCGCCCGGGCCACACACCAACAAGAACGCGGATGGCCTAGAGCGAGCCATCCCGGTGGCGACGGTGGCCTCGCAAGAAGGGTCAGTCCTGGTTGGAGAGGAATCTGTGTCGATGTCACGCCGACGGAAGTACCCTGAGCAGTTGCTCGAGCGGGGTGTGACGTTGGTGTTCGAGTCGGGTCGGCCGATCGCTCAGGTTGCGCGTGACCTCGGGGTTCATGCCGAGGCGTTGCGGTTGCGCGTGCGCCGGGCTGAAGCCAGGGGCGATGTGTTGAACGGTGCGGAGCGGCAGCGGCTTGTTGAGCTGGAGCGGGAGAACGGCGAGCTTCGCAGAGCGAACGAGATTTTGCGGGCTGCGAGCGTCTGATCTGAGTGGCCAGGAAGCTGACCAAGCCCTGCTCCGCGCAGCAAGGGAGTCTGCGCTGGCCGACGTGCTTCCAGGGTTCCTGCAAGCGATCTGCTCAAAGCGAAACTCTCCCTGGCGGACCGCCGGTGGACTTGATCACCGACGTGACGTGTGCGGGGGCCTTCTTCTTCGCCTGCGGATCCGGTAGTCGCGGCCGAGGCAGCCGACCGCTTGCTCGACGGGCCGTGAATTGGCCGCCGGCAAGCAGCCCCGAGGCTCAAAGCAGCAGCCAGCTCGAAGTGCGACGCGGCTCGTACTTGGGACGAATACCAGATGCCTTGGGCGCAGGTCCATCAGTTCTGCTTCCACGAACCAGCAGCAATCTCATGGCACGGGTGAGACGGCAGGCAGACTTCTCCTCCGAGGCTGCGGTCAGCTAAAGCGGGAGACTCGATCTCGTAGCTGCCTGGGCGACGGAGCGGAAGCGTCTCGGTCGGCGCAAACCCCGAGTGTTGATTGCATCGGAGCGGGGTCGGTCCAGGAGACGAGAAGAGTCTGGCTTCGGTAGGTTCCGGGCCCGATGTGAGCAACTCCAGGCGACGCCGTCCCGGTTGGCAACGCGCCGGTCTTGCAGCTTGCGCGCGACGGCGCGGAGCGTCGCGGGGGCGGTCGGATCTCTCGTCATCGTTACGGCGCCGGTAGCGGGGGGAATGCCTAGCGGCCCTCACGATGATCGGACAGATCGGCCGGGCGTGGGGCGGCCCCGCGCCCAGCCGCCCCGGTTTAGCTCAGAACCGCAACAGTGCCGCGATCGGCCGCGTTGACGGCAGCTCCGCCAGCGGCTCGGCGAACGCAAGCACCTCGGCATCCTGGAGGAGCGCGGTCTGCACGACCGCCTCGCGCCGGTTGTCCGCGTCCCCGAAGTCACGGCCGAGGAACAGCGTCGCCACGCGCCGCTCGACCAGGGCCCGCTGAACCTCCTCGATACCTGCGGCGACCCGCTCGCGTCCGGCTAGACGACTGCGCAACGTGTCGAGCGCGTCGGTCCGCGCGGCCGCGCGGCGCTCGCCAGCCAGCTCCTCGATCGCCAGCACCACATCCACGTCAGAGGCAGCGGACGGGTCCAACGCCAACCTGCCCGCGAGCACGGCGCTGAGATCGTCATGCAGCAGCGACTGCAGCCGTGAGACGATCTCGACCGGCCCGGCGAGCGTCAGCAGCTCGAAGCGATCGCGGTGAAGCCGACTCTCCAGCTCGGCCACCACCTTGAGCAGGTGATCCTCGACGTCCTGCTCACGCGCGTGGGTCTGCGCGTCGCCCGACTGATTGTCGCCACGGACATAGGTGCTAGAGCCACCGCGGGCGATGATCGTCGCGCCATCGCCCTCAAGCAGTTCGACGTCGTCGCTGGAGACGACCGCGGCGCACCAGCGACCGAGGTTGGGCGCGGTCACCAGCGGCTCGACGTGTGCGACCGGAGCCACGAAGACCTCAGACGCGGTCGGGACGGTGAGCGCGACGGTCTCGTACACGTCATCGGCGCCCGAGCAGAACACGGCCAGCCCGCGAGCGCCGGACACCGGCAGATCATCGGATCCGAGCTCGGCCCCGACGCGACCAAGGTCGGCCTCCAGCGTGGCGCGGCCGTCGTGGTCGAGCGCGAGCGGCTCTGACAGACGCCGAGCCTCATCCAGCAGCGACCGAACCTGCGTGGCGCGCGCGGGAGGAGTAGCAAAACGCGTCGGGTCGAGGTCGAGGTACAGACTGATGACTGGATGTGTGCCAGTCCGCTCGATCAATCGTCGTGCACGCTGTGCCGTGGTCGTCATCGCGTCTGGGTCTGGGTGGGGGACTGCAACATAAAGCTCTCCTTGGATCCGTCTCGTCTGAGGCTCCCACATTCTCGCGATCACGGCGACCCACGGAACGACGGGCGATACCTCGCCGACGATGCGGCGGTCTCGCCGTCCACCGCCTAAGCCTCGGCGAGATCTACCCCTTGCGATGTTCGACTTGCCTTCCGACCCAATGGAAATTGTGGTCTCGGCCCCAAGCGGCCGTCTGGACCCAAGCGCGCTGGAATGGTCGGGTAGGCCCAGCGCCTCTCAGCGCTGGGCCCCTAGGAACCGGACTTGCGACTTTCACCGCATCCGGCTCGAGCAGGCCCGTCAGGTCTGATCACGCAAGGCCCTACGATTCGCTCAACAGAGAACGAGTCGTCCGCAGGTCCACTCACCGCGGCCATGGCCGCAGCGTCTAGTTTGTCCATTGGTTGGGGCGTCGTCGTCATCGTCGTCTTCGGGGTCCACCTGACCACGTCGGCGAGAGCCGACGGTACTGCTGGCGACGCGCATAGTTCATGCTGCGACCGCCCCGAGCTCGCGGCTGCGGCTGAACGCGCCCTCGCTCTCGGTGAACCCTCCCATTGCTCGATCCTGCCACCGGCGCCAGACGGTCCCCGGCCGCGGCCAATATCGGGCCGAGCAACGACCCTTTCTGTGCGCGCTTGGGCGACGTCGGTTCTTGCAGCCCGCCCCCAGTTCTGCCCCCAACGGCCATTTTCGCTCCCCCAAAAGTGCTCATTTGCAGGGAGAAGGCTAGTACCGCTACCGGGATTCGAACCTGATTGTCCAGAGACCCCCGGCGCGCATTTCGGATGACACGTCTGTCCACATTCATGTCCATATGTTGTCCCCGAACGCTAGGTCACCAGCGTTCAAGCCGGATCTCAGGTGCTGACACGCGGAATCATAATCCGCGTGTCGGGGGTTCGAGTCCCTCCTCCGGCATCACGTTGTTTGCAGCGATTCCCTTTGTTTACGGGGGATTTTGCGGATTCGGTTGTGCGGCTAGCGACCGCTACGAACCGCCAGAAACCGCTCGCTGGCTGACAAAACAGTCCAACGAGCGAAGGCGAGTTAGCAAAATGGCAATGCCAGGAATTGCCTGCGACGCTGGTTGACAAAGCCCTGCGGGGCCAGTGGGGGCGTTCGCGCGATCCTGACCGAGCGCAGCGAGGCCGATGGCGAGAGCCGGCGTCAGCCGGCGGTCACCAGTCGCGCGCACAGCCACGGCGCTGGGAGCGGGTCTGCTCATCATGGTCGTCGTAGACGTGGCTCCGCGGCGCCGTCTGTGCCAGTCTCAGTCGGGGAACGCTCTGCGAACGGCCGGCGGATACGGGCTTGAGGCTTCTGCTGGCTTCGCTCGCGCCGCGGCCCAGCGGGGAGGTCTCGTCCGCTCACCGAAATTCTCACCCGGTCAGCACTCCGGATAGGCGCTAACGGCAGCTGCTCGTCGAGTCCTGAGACGCGATCCCCATCAGGCGGGCGTCAAGTCACGCTTCTGTCCAGAGCCGTGAGCTACCGGCGCCCTCAAAGACGGAGCCGATCACGAACGTGACCGTGCGCTGACGAGGATTACAGTGGGCTGTCCGTTGAGCGATTTCTTTGAGCCTCCACCGCCGGTCCCCGAACCCAAGGTGTACCGCGAGCATCGCTGGGTCGGTCCGCCCCAGGGCACCCTTCCCGGGTTCGTCGCGATCGCGCTCGTGCTCGCCCGGACCGACAAGGTCGCGGTTTGCCTTTCGCGTATAGCTGCCTATCCGGCTGGCTTTGAGTTCGAGATTCTGACCATCGCCGCGCCGGGGCTTGACGCTGACCAGGTTCCGGACCCGATGATGCACGGTCCAGGTTCCCGTCGCGGCGGCGACCCGAGCCTGCCGGCTGAGATGCTCAGGATCGGCATCCAGTTTCCCGATGGCGCCAAGGCGACCAACACTTCAGGCTTTGGGCACAACGGCGAACCCCCTGACCGGCCGGTCATGACCAGCAGAGGAGGAAGCGGCGGGATGGGTCAATGGCGTCAGGCCGAGTGGGTGTGGCCGCTCCCGCCCCGCGGACCGTTGACCTTCGTCTGCGAATGGCCTGCCGCCGGAATCCCGCTCACCCGCCACGAGATCGACGCTCAAACGATCCTCGACGCCGCCGCCCAGGCGCAGACCATCTTTTCCGACGAGCACCTACCTGAACGACCTAGCGGCACCGCCACTCCGTAATACGCGCTCGTCGGATCGCGATCAAAGGACGCTTGGGTATCGCCAGCGGCGTCGGTAGATAGGAATGAGTCGGTAGGACTCGGCGCCGAGTCCTACCGACTCGCTCCTTCTTCAGCGCCGAGCAATGGTCCCATCCGCTTACCGTCTACAGCGCGCCGCTCGGGAACGAACCAGGTCCATCTACAACGCCGGGGAGGCAATCTCAAACGCCGAAGGACTACCGAACAACGCTGTGCGGGGCCTCCAGGTCTGCGCGCGTGCTTTCCAGTGGGAGTGATTATTCCTGCTGCTCAGTCGTGTGCGCGATGCCACGGCGGTCAACTCACCGGCCTGGTGGGCAACGCCAAGCGCGGGTTACTAGGATCGGTCCCATGGCTAACAAGACATGGTTCATCACCGGTACGTCGCGCGGCTTTGGTCGCGAGTGGACGAAGGCCGCGCTGGAGCGCGGCGACCGCGTCGCCGCGACGGCGCGTGACACGAGCGCGCTGGACGACCTCCGGTCCGAGCACGGCGACGCGCTGCTCGCGCTGACCCTCGATGTCACCGACCGCGAGGCGGCGTTTGGCGCGGTGACGCACGCCCACGAGCATTTCGGCGGCTTGGACATCGTCGTCAACAACGCGGGCTACGGCCACTTCGGGATGGTCGAGGAGATCTCCGAGCAGGAGGCCCGGGCCCAGATCGAGACCAATCTGTTCGGCGCGCTGTGGGTCACGCAGGCCGCGCTGCCGTTCTTGCGCGAGCAGGGTAGCGGCCACATCATTCAGGTGTCGTCGATCGGGGGTATCTCGGCGTTCCCGAGCGTTGGCATCTATCACGCCTCCAAGTGGGGGCTGGAGGGGATCAGTCAGGCACTTGCCCAGGAGGTCAAGGAGTTCGGGATCAACGTCACCCTCGTCGAGCCGGGTGGCTTCTCGACCGATTGGAGCGGTTCATCGTCCACGCGCTCCGAACCCAACCCCGTCTACGACGCGATGCGCGAACGCCAGCAGCAGCGGCGGGCGGGCAACGTCCCGGGTGACCCGGCCGCCTCGGCCCTCGCGATCATGCGCGTCGTCGACGCCAACCCGCCGCCGCTGCGGGTGTTCTTCGGCACGGCACCACTTGGTATCGCCGAAAACGATTACGAAGGTCGCCTGGCAACCTGGCGCGAGTGGCAGCCGGTGGCTGAGCTAGCTCAAGGAGGCAGCGAGTAGTCGTCCAGAAAGGCATCCACAACCGGACGCCGCGAGGTAGCCAGCGACGGCGCGCTGACGGTGTCCGGAGAAGCTCGCCAGTGCGTCGCACAGACCAACGCTAACTGCGAAACACATCGGCGCGCGCGTAGCCGACGCCGAGCGGTGAAATTCAGATACCGTCTGGGCCGTGAGTAGACGACGCGTCGCACTTCTTCTCAGCGTTTTGACGGCGATGGTCTTCCCCGCTGTGGCCGTCGCACGGGTCGCAGTCCACGGGTCATCACGTCACGCGATTATCAAAGCTGCAGTGAACCCTCCGCGCAGCGAGTACCCCTGTTACAACGCGTTCGTAGCTTCGAGAGGAGCCCCCTGGGCGATCGAAACCGCGCCCGACTCGGACGTTCACAAGTCCGCCTGCCGCGAGATTCAGCCAGGCGGATTCACGATCCTGCGCTTCGCACATCATCGCTGGCGAGCGGTCAGCGCCGGCGATGAAGTCCGCTGTCCGTTCGCCAGCTACCCGCATCAGCCCACGATCCCGGGACGAATCCTTAAGCAGCTGACCGGCCACTACTGCGTCCAATAGGCCACCGGCGGACGCGGCGGGTCAGCTGCGGGCGACCAGGACAGCGCGTTCGATAGCGATCACACCAGACGCCCGAGACCCGTCAACCTGCCGCAACGCGTTTCCGCGCGAGCGTACGCGTGCGAACCACCAGCGTACGCTCCCGAGCAGGCCGCGGAGGGCGTGCGGCGCCCGGGTCCTGGTCGTCTCAGTCCCTGACGACGAGCTGACGGCGGCCGGGTTCTGTGCCAGACGGCCGCCGCCGGAGCCGGGATGCGCGCCTACCTGAGCGTCGAGCGATCCCGGTCTCGTGCCTGTAGCGCAACGCGTGGGCGCCAGCTAACCGGGAGTCGACGCGAGAGGCGCTGGCCGACGGACGGGGGACGCTGCCATCGCTTGGGGTCAAGGTCTGCCCCGCAGAGCGCGCACCCGGCGGCAAAGGGGGTGACTCGCTCGCCGCAATGAGGACAGAATCCGGGATGCATGCGGCGAGGATGCCTGGCACGGCTGTAGCGCAGTTAAGCCGAATCGCAGTCGATCCGAAGAATCCGTCGATGGCCGCATCGCACCGGCCGGGGGCTCCAGGACGAGACTCCGGCGCCACGGGGCCGAGGCTGCTGGTCCGAGGTCGGCCGTCCGATGCCGAACGACCAGCGGACGCCGTGCGCCTCGCGGATTGCCTGACCCACTCAGGTCAGGGTGGACTCGTGCGGTTGCCGATGGTCTGAGGGTGCTGAGCTCGCTCGTATCATCCTGGGAGCATCTGGTTCTGACGCGGGACAGCACGTGAACGACTACGACATCAAGCTCGACGACAAATTCGGGCAGCTCACGTTGATCGATCTCGCTCGGGAGGCGGCGGCTCACGAACCGTGGTTCAATCAGACGCTCACGACGGTCAATGACGCCGTGGTTCGGCTCGGGGTGCTGCAGGGCGAGTTCCATTGGCACAAGCACGACCGCGAAGACGAGTTCTTTCTCGTTCTCGACGGCGAGCTCGTGATCGAGGTGGAGGGCCGTGACGCGGTCAGGCTCGGCCCGCAGCAGGGCTTCACGATGCCGAAAGGGATCCTGCACAAGACCAGCGCTCCGACGCGCACCGTCGTCGTGATGGTCGAGCCGGCCGGCGTCGTGCCGACGGGCGACTGACCGGCCTCGATATCACCTCCGGCTCCAGCGCCCTTGCCTCTCCACCCGCTCACTGGACGCGTGAGCACCGAACGCCGACGTCGACCAGCGCAGCGCCGCCAGAGGGGTCGATGCGGATGAGATGAGCCCCCCAATCGCGCGTCCGCAAGCCAACTTCTTGCGAACGCGTTCGAGGGACCCGGATCTGGCCGCGAGCAGGGCTCCCTCCGCATTCGCGGCTTAGCTCCGGTGGTCGCCGAAAGCGCAGCGGACTCGCGGTGGCGCGAAATCGACGCGATGCGACCCCGACCACCGTGCCCGTCGCGGCCGGCGTGTCGCATCCGGCATCGTCTGATCGGATCGCTCCGAGGCCGACGTTTGCGCGATCGAGGCGTGCCTCGGGTGACCGCCCGGGGTGCGCGAGCCGGCACCAGCCGAGTGGTGACGCTGATGCCGGGTTTACTATGGATGCCAGACAGTCGGATCGACGGATAGTGTCGGCCGGGTGGCGACGCTTGGTCGGTCGCAGTGGCGTGTGGAGGAGGATCGCGATGCAGGGCGTGCGGGCCGGTGCAATCGTTTCGGCGGCCGTGGTGGCGGCCGCGTTGATGCCGGCGCTCGCTGTCGGAGTGGGCAGGTCGCTCGTTTCGAGCGCGGACGCGCTGGCGGGGCGGGGCGACCTCTCCGGGGTGTCGTGCGTGTCGGTGGGCGCGTGCATCGCCGTCGGCGACATGAAGAACGGCGCGGGCACCAAGGTGACGTTGGCGGAGCGGTGGAACGGGAGGCGCTGGTCGGTCCAGGCCACCCCTAACCCGGCCGGTGCGCTCAGCGCCGACCTGGGCGGGGTGTCGTGCGTGTCGGCTGACGCGTGCACCGCCGTCGGCGAGGACGAGAACCGCGCGGGCTACACCGTGACGCTGGTGGAGCGGTGGAGCGGGAGGCGCTGGGCGATCCAGGCCAGCCCCAACCCGAGCCGAGACGGCTACCCGAGCGGCCACCTGTACGGGGTGTCGTGCGAGGCGATGGACGCGTGCATCGCCGTCGGCGACGGCACGGGCGCCACGGGCACCCTGGCGACTTTGGCGGAGTGGTGGGATGGGACGAGCTGGACGATCCAGGCCGCCCCCAACCCGGCGGCCGGCGCGCAAACGAGCCACCTGACCAGCCAGCTGTTCGGTGCCTCGTGCGTGTCGTCGGGCGCGTGCACCGCCGTCGGGGTAGACGAGAACAGCGGGGTCGGCGTAGACGAGAACAGCGGGGGCCCCGAGGTGACGTTGGCGGAGCGGTGGGATGGAACGAGCTGGGCGATCCAGTCCATCCCCGACCCAGCCGGCGACCTGGACAATGTCGACCTCACTGGGGTGTCGTGCGTGACGGCGGGCGCGTGCACCGCCGTCGGCGACTCCACCAACGGCGGGGGCGCCCAGGCGACGTTGGCAGAGCGCTGGGATGGAACGAGCTGGGCGATCCAGTCCACCCCCAACCCAGCCGGCGCTCGACGCAGCCCGACGACCGGGTTCAACGGCGTGTCGTGCGTGTCAGCGCACGCGTGCACCGCCGTCGGCGCCCACACCGACCGCGCGGGAACGTTCGTGACGCTGGCGGAGCGGTGGAACGGGCGGCGCTGGACGATCCAGGCCATCCCCAACCCGGCAGGCGCCAACCCGACCGGCGCTCAGGACAGCGGCCTCAACGGGGTGTCGTGCGCGTCGGCGCAAGCGTGCGTCGCTGTCGGCTCCGGCTATGACCGCGCGGGCACGGAGGTGACGCTGGCGGAGCGGTGGAACGGGAGGCGCTGGACGATCCAGGCGACCCCCCCAACCTAGCGCCGATGCTCGTATCCGAGCGGCAGACGCTCATGGCTGTCGAGCCGTCGCCGCAGACTGCCGACCGCCGCGTTGCCCATGCATCGTCGGGATTCTGCACAGCTCGGCGCGCGCCCTGGTTTTCAGTGACCAGCAAGGCTCGTCTCACAAGCGCAACGTTGGGCGGACGCGGCGCAACGATCGACAGCTGGCAGGAAGTCTCGCTGTTGGTCAGCTCGGCAGGATCTGCATGGTCTTTGGCGGAAAGGCTCGCAACCGATGCTCTGCGGTCGTCACAGCGACCGAAATTTCCTGCGGATAGCGGCTGTCTGCGGCGTGGCTCAGCTCGGTTCTGGCGGTTGCGGTGGGTCATCGGCTCGACTGGGGGATGCCGAGCTGCCTGCGGATTTCCTGGATCACTGCCGGCTGTACGGTTGTGCGCGCCTGCGCTTGTTCGCGAAGCTCGCGCTCTTGAGCGCGCAGCTGAGCCACGTTCTCGATGGCCTGCTCTTTGGCTTGAGTCAGCTTCTGAATCTCCCGGGCGAGTTCATCCTCGGCCAGCGCCCGAGCCCGGAGGCGATCGACCACGCCAGGCAGCCGGTCGAGGTCTATCCCGAGCTCGCGCAGCGCCTGAGCGGCGAGCGTGTCCGGCGCGCAGGCGAACGCAAGCAGTAGATCCCCGGCGTCGGGCGCGCGCTGGCGCTCGCGGCGGATCTCTGCGGCCAAGTCATCCAGGACTGCGCCCAGCCCACCGAACCAGGCCTGATCGATCGCCTACGGGCTGGCGCGCGGGCTGATCACCATCGACCTCACCTGTTCCCGTACGACGACCGGGTCTGAGAGCATCCGGATCACTTCGTTGCGAATCGTCTCTGCGTCAGCGCCGAAATCGCGCAGGATACGAACGGCAACGCCATCGTGTTCACGACCCAGCCCGAGCAGGATGTGCTCGGTGCTGATGTAGTTATGTCCGAGGCTGAGCGCTTCGCGCAGCGCCAGCTCAAGCACCTTCTTGGCGCGCGGAGTGAACGGAATCTGACCGGCGGTGACCTCCTCGCCAGAACCCACGATCCGCACCACTTGGGCGCGCACGCCCTCAACCGTGATGTCGAGCGACTGCAGCACGCGGGCAGCGAGTCCCTCTTCTTCGCGCAGCAGGCCGAGCAGAATGTGCTCGGTGCCGATGTAGTTGTGCTTGAGCGCCCGCGCCTCCTCCTGGGCCAAGACGACCACCAGGCGAGCGCGCTCGGTGAATTTCTCAAACAGACCCGAAGAATCCCACTCCTCGGGATTGCTTACAACCCAGCCCGACGCGGCGCGCGCCACCAAGGCCGTACCGTCTCAGCAACGAACCTTGATTGCAACACCTTGCCGATTCGGCGGCGCGGCGCTAGGGGAGAAGCGGCACGCCGGCCGCTAGGACCAGCACTGAGCTGCGGGCGCTGTTCAACTCATTGCGGACGTCACCGCCGACCACGACATGGCCGGACGGTGCGCTCGGTTGCGAGCCGACGACAATCAGGTCTACCGGCTCGCCGCGCGACTCACGAAGCGTTGCCCCGAGTTTCGCTACCAGCGCGCCCGCGGTCTCGCGCGCGACATCGTTGGTCGGGCCGGCGAGAGGCACAGCGATCGATCCGATTGCGCCATTGAGCTGCGCCCGCAGACCAGCGACCGCGATGGCAACGGCCACCGAACCACCGTCAAGGAGGTGCTGAGCGGATGTGCCAGGCTCGACGTGACCGGGGGCGGTCCGGTAGTCAGAGCCAAACACGACCACCGACGCTCCCTCACTCTCGGCCAGCTGCCCCAAGCCGGCTCCGGTCGAGGCACCGATGACGACATGGCGGGCGATGTCCGCGTCGCCCAACATTGCGGCGCCGTGCTCGAGGCGCTGTTCGGCGTCATGCTGGGCCAGCTCCTCTCGGCGTGGGTCAAATTCCCGAGAGTGGCGCACGTATGCCAGCGCCAACGTGAAACCGGCCCGTGCCAGCATCTTGCCCAGCGCAAGCGCGTCGTCATCATTGGGAGTTCCGTCATAAGAGATGATCACGTTGGCGCTCATAGGGCAATCCTGCGACCCAGTATCGCGCACGCGGCGGCCGCACGGATCGCGATCGGGTCGCTGGTCGCCAACCACGCCGGGTCGTCTCCTCCGGTGTCACGGAAGGCACGCCCAGGTCCCAGAGCAGTCGATCAGCGGCCGCTCCCGAGCTCCGCTGCGGTGCTCCACGCTCGGGCGCGCCGTCGCGTCTCACTGCCCAACGGCCAGCGGACGGTCCCGGCCGTCCGCCGAGGCCGTCTCGCGGGCGTCGAGCGCGTCCGCAGACCAACCTCTGCGGACATCGCGTCGTGAGACGCGACGGGGTCTAACTCTGGTTTAGCGATAGTGGCATCCCATTGGGGATACACCGCTTGATCGCTGACTGGAAGGCTGGCGCGTTCTGGTCGATCCCGGGCGGGAGGTGGAAGCCGCCGTTCGCGGCCGGGTCGGGCATGTTCGCCATGCCGTGGGCGCGTACGCAGGCGGCGAACTTCACCAGCTGGGCGTGCTGCGCGGCGCTGACGGGCTGGTTGCCCGGTCCCTGGCTCCCGGGCGGCAGCAACTTCTCGCACGCATGCTGGGCCGAGTTGAACGCGGGTGATTGCGCGACCGATGCCGACACTCCCTGGCTGACGCCAACGCCGAGGGCGGAGCGCTTGAGCGTTGGGTCCTGGAAGCCCGGGAGACGGTGCGCGCGCATGCACTGCGCGAACGCCACCTGTTTCGCGAGCGCGTGGCTCACGAACTGCTTGGCGGACTGTGTCGCGGTTGGCGAGTTCGATCCGCAGCTGGCGATCGCGACGCTGGCCGCCACCGCAACGGTCGCCAGCGTCGGCCGACGCCGGCCCGGTCCACTGATGCAATCCATCTCGTCTCCTTGAGTTGCTGTGCAGTGGCTTGTACGCGGGGGCGGGTTTCGGCAACGTATCGCAGCGCTGATACCGCGCCGAAACCGGCGAGGATTACTCTGGCCCGACGATGCGAGTGCTGGTGATCGAGGACGACGAGGAGCTGGCCGAGACGGTCGCCGCCGGGCTGCGCAACGCCCGGATGGCGGTCGACGTGGCGCTCGACGGGACCGCCGGACTCTCCCGCGCACGGGTCAACGAGTACGACGTGATCCTGGTCGACCGCGACCTGCCCGGGCTGCACGGAGACAAGGTGTGCGCGGAGCTGGTCGGCAGCGGCTCCCGAAGTCGCGTGTTAATGCTGACCGCCGCCGCGAGCACGTCGGACCTGATCGAGGGGCTTGGGCTCGGGGCCGACGACTATCTCGGCAAGCCGTTCGATTTCGGGGAGCTGGTCGCACGCGTCGTCGCGCTCGCGCGCCGCGCGCAGCCGTCGGTACCACCGCAGCTGAGGCATGGCGACGTGACCGTCGACACGGCGGAGCGGCGTGCGTCGCGCGGCGGACGCTCGCTCGAGCTGGCGCCGAAGGAGTTCGGCGTGCTCGAGCTGCTGCTTGCCTCGCAGGGACGGTGTGTGTCTGCCGAGGAGTTGCTCGCGCGCGTCTGGGACGAGGAGGCGGACCCGTTCACGAACGCCGTCAAGATCACGATCAGCCGCCTGCGAGCGAAGCTCGGCGATCCGCCGATGATCGAGACGGTCGCGAAATACGGGTATCGGATCTGATGGTCTCGGCGGCCGGTGACGCTCGTGTTAGCTGGCGGTCGCGGCTGCCGCGACGGACAGTTCGGATGCAGCTGACGGCGCTATACGCGCTGGTGCTGTCGGCCTCGGGCGCGGCCGTGCTCGGGATCACGATCGTGCTCGCGTTCGGCTTGCGCGCGACGTCGGTGCAGTCCGTCACGGGAGCGGTTCGCTCCAACCAGTTCTCCCGTGACTTCGTTGCGATCATGATCGGCGGCGGCATCGCGCTCGCGATCGTGGCGGTCGCGTCGGTGTGGGTCGCCTGGCTGCTCGCCGGACGGGTATTGAGTCCGCTGCGCTCGATCACATCAGCGGCTCGGGACATCTCCGCGACCAGCCTCGACCGGCGGCTCGCGCTCGACGGTCCCGATGACGAGCTCAAGGAGCTCGGCGACACGTTCGACGGCCTGCTGGAACGGCTCGACGCGTCGTTCTCGGCTCAGCGGCAGTTCATTGCTAACGCCTCCCACGAGCTGCGAACGCCGCTGGCGCGCTTGAAGACTCTGACCCAGGTCGCGCTGTCGGACCCGAGCGCCGATGTCGCCTCGCTGCGAGCGGCGCACGAGCGCGTGCTCGCGTCCGAGCAGCAGCTCGAGCTGCTGATCGAAGCGCTGCTGACGCTCGCCGAGGGCGAGCAGACGTCGGGCCGGCGCGCACAGATGGATCTGGGGAATGTCGCGGCGCGGGTGCTAGACGGCCGTACAGCGGAGATCGAGGGCAGCGGGCTGCGCCTCGACGCCTCTCTCGAGCCGACGGCCGCGACGGGCGACCCGCGACTGGTCGAGCGACTGGTGGACAACCTCGTCGACAACGCGATCCGTCACAACGAGCACGACGGCTGGATCGAGGTCAGCACTAGTGGCGGGGCCGTGTCCGTCGCCAACGGCGGCGCGCCGATCTCAGCTGAAGAGCTCGAGCGGATCAAGCAGCCGTTCGGCCGCGGCGCCGGCGAGCGGCGGGGCCGTGCCGACGGTCACGGGCTGGGCCTGTCGATCGTGCAGGCAATCGCCGCCGCGCACGGCGCCGTGATCTCGGTGAGCGCGCCCGGCGACGGCGGCCTGCGCGTCGAGGTTCAGTTTCCGGCCGACTTGCCACGCTCCGAGAGCGGCGCCTGAAAACGGGAGCCACGCCCGGCAACCTCGTCGACCCCGGCGGCGTCCTGACGAGGAGCCTGTTCGACTCAGACGTCGCCTTCTGCACCGCCAAGGGCACAAGTCGGACGTGCTCGGACAGCGGTTCCGCCGCGTCCGGCGGGCGAGGTTGTTGGCGCGCAGGCCCCCGACGTCTCTCGACATCGACCTCGACAACCGGCTCGAGGCCACGATCAGGCCACGTCCGTAGCACCCCCAACCACCGAACGGCAGCCCAAGCACCGAGTGGATGCCGCCACTTGCCCCCTTTCCCCGCCGCAGGCGTACCCAGCTGCTTCCCGGAAGCTGCCCGCTGCCGCGCGAGCACCAGGGGACAAGTTCGCCCCGTCGGCGGCCACGCCGGCGCCGAAACCTGAGGCTGGCGAGGATACTTCAGCGAGCGAGTTCACGGCCCGACGGTGATGCGTTGCCCGCTCCCGCCGACCCCGCACGCTGCCGCGGCCTGCTTGAACGCCGGTGATTGGGGGTTGACCCCGCCAAGACCGGCATTGATCTGGCCGCCCGAGAACGTCGGGTCGGGGAAGTTCGGCACGCCGTGCGTGCGCATGCACTCCGCGTTGGCGATCGCCGCGACCTTCTGGCTCTCAGAGACCGCCGGCGGCGGGCCGCCGGGCGGTAGATACTCCTTGCAAGCCTTTTCCGCGTGGATCAGCGCCGGGCCGCCGAACGGGATCCCCATCACGACCATCGAGTCGCTGGAGGTCACGATCAGGCCACCGGGGAATCCGACACCACCACCGTTCGGCCCCGCACGCGGGTCTGGGAAGCCCGAGACGCCGTTGGCGCGCATGCACCGAGACATCGCAGCCGGCGAGCTCCTCGGTCCGTACGGACTGGACGAGCCGCTGGGTTTGGAGCTCGAGGCGCCACAAGCACCGATCACCACGGAGAAGCTCACGACGATGGCGGCGATCGACCAGGTGTGGCGGTGGTTGTTCGGTTCCGTCGACATGGCGTCGGCGCGCTCGGCTCGCACGCTCGCGAGCACGGTGATCGTTGTACCGCAGACGGTGTAACACCGCGGTAACGCCGTTATGCAGCTGGTATCCGCGATCGGGCATCCAGCACTGCCAGATGCCGGTGTCGGACGGTCGGCACAGACGCGCCACTCGGCCGGCGGTCAAATCAACCAGCACTCAACGGCGGTCCTGGCGGCCAGCAAGGCCTGCATCTCGCTGGCCGATGACGTCGGTTAGACCGGCAGGAGTTCGCCTAGTTCCGCGAATTCTGCCATGCCGTGAAGCACTCCTGCCCCTCCCGCGTGCCCCGCTTTCGTGCCGCCACTACCATCGCCCCACCGCCGAGGACTCACCCGCCTCGCGCGGATAGGAGGCTTGCGTCGCAGATGCCCATCGACCAACGAACTGTGCACGCGCCAGCGATGAGCACCACTCGTCGTGCGGAAGGCCAAGAGCCCGGCGGGGACAGGCCGGCGACCGCCGATCGCCGAGCCGCTCCGGCCGATCCTGCTCGGTGAGTTCATGCGGCAAGGGCGGCGGGAGAGCGGAGCGGTGAGCGCCGTTTCGGTCACCTCGGGCAAGATCGCCGAGCGAGCCCGCAAGCGCTGGGCCGCTGCTGCGCTCGAGCCGATCACGTTGCACGAGTGCCGACACACCTATGCGAGCTTCCTGATGGCCGCGGGCTACACCCTCCGGGAGCTGATGGAGTACATGGGCCACAGCTCGCTCCAGGCGACCGAGCGCTACGTGAAGCTGCTCCCGCCGCTCGACGAGACCGATCCGGCTGAGCGCCTCAATGCGTACCTTCGGCGTCGCGCCCTTGAGTCGAGCGCTTGAGCGGTCACGCACGGTTGGCGAGGTCGGTCAACCGCGGCGCTCTGAGTTGAAGTTCCGCCGGGAGGGAATATAGCTTTGGCGGTGAAAAGCGTCGGAGCGAGCGTTTGCGGCGCTCGCTCCGACGGTTTGCGGTGGTGAGCCGCTACTTCTCCCGGCGGACGCCCTTGAAGGGGCTTACCGTCGGTCTTCTGGTCCATGAACCGCCCGGTCTGCGCGTCGCGCTTGGTCCAGTTCCCGTTTGGGGTCTGAACCTGAGAGCGACCGCGGACCGCGCCGATCCGATGGCCGTCACCGATGGGGGCGTTCTTAGCCAACAGAATCACCTCCTATCACCGCTGAGATTTGTCGGCCAACTGCTCCGACAGAGCGGCTGCTTAGAGGCTATGGAGGACGGCGGACGTAACGCCGCGTCCGAACGCACATTGTCCTCAGTCCCGGGACTTGGGACAATCGCTACGCTTGGTCGCATGCTCAAGGGTGAGGACATCGTGGTTCTGCTCAAGCTCGTCGACGCGGCGCCGGATTGGACCGTGCGGTCGATTGCGGACGAGACCACAATTCCGCGGAGCGTCGTACACCGTGCCATCAAGCGGATCGGCGCCGCCGGCCTGTTCAACGAGCGCCTGCGCCGGGTCAACCTCAGTCAGTCAGAGGAGTTCCTGGTCTACGGCCTGCGGTACGTGTTCCCAGCGAGGCTCGACGGACCGAGTCGAGGGGTTCCGACTGCCTGGGTGGCTGAACCGCTCGCCAGCCACATCATGTCGTCCGATGAGCTACCACCGGTCTGGCCAGATGCTTTCGGTGAGGGCCGAGGGCTCGCGGTACCCCTCCTGCACGGGTCCGTTGTTGAGGCGTCGAGCCGTGATCCCGCGCTCGGCGAGCGGTTGGCGCTGGTTGATGCCCTTCGCATCGACAGCGCCGGCGCGCGCGTCCGTGGCGTCGCCGCGCGACTCCTCATCGAACGGATCGGTGGCATCAATGAATCGTGGGCGTTGCGGCTGTCGGTAACCTGAACTACGTGAAGCAATCGCGGACGAACATCGCCTTGGTGGCTGAGCGCCGGGACATGTCCGACGAGGAACGGGCGGCCCGGCTGGCGGAGCTTGCTGAGCTCATCTTCGATCCGGATTGGCTCGACCGTGAGACGCTCGCGGAGCTCGAGAAGCACGAAGACGACCATCTGTAGCGCGTGGACGCTTCTGAGCTGCTGAGCGGCGACCGATTGTTCGTCGTCGACACCTCTGCCTGGTGGCGCATGCTTCGACTGCCCGGCGAGCTCGCCGCGTTCGTCCGAGAGGCGGTTCGCGGCGACCGGGTGCTGGTCACCCCGGTAGTCCGGATGGAGATCCTCTACTCGGCAAGGACGAGCGCGGAGTACGTAGCACTCGACACGCAGCTTTCGACACTGCGAATGCTCCGCAATGACAGAGCTGCTGCCGATGCTGCGATGGCTGCGCTCAGCGAACTCGCGGAGCGAAGCGACGGCTACCACCGAGTGCCCGTCACTGACGCTCTGATCGCGGCCGCGGCCGCGGCCGCTGAGCAAGGCGGGCTCGCGGTACTCCACAGAGACGCTCACTTCGACCGGCTGGCCGAGGTCCTCGCCTTCGAGAGCGTGGCCCTCCCGGTGCCGTGAAAGCACCCTGATCGGGGCGTCCCCAAAGCCGGTTTTCGTGCACGTCCCGTGACAAAACAGTCCAATTTGCCGTCCAAAATCGGCCGAATCGCCCGTAAACACTGGGAAAACGGGCGGAATCATAATCCGCGTGTCGGGGGTTCGAGTCCCTCCTCCGGCATTTGCGTTAGTCCTGCAAAGCTTCGCTTTTTCGCTTTTCTGCTTTTTGGCTCGGTGGGATCGCTCCTTGTGGGGCAGGGCTCCCCAAAGGCTCCCCAAACACGCCGAGGGCTCCTGCGCCCCTGGTCCACGAACCTCGGCGCCCGACAGGTCAAGACACCCAAGCTGCTGCTCACAGACACAGGTCTGACAGGCCCTCATCGGCGTGGACGCAGCCCGCTACTCGGCGCCTGACCAAGGCGCCCTCGCGGGTGCGCTGTTCGAGGCCTTCGTCGTCATGGAGATCGTCTAGCAGGCAACCTGGAACGCCACGCCCGCGCAGCCGTTCTTCTACCGCGACACCGAGAAACGCGAGGTCGACCTCGTAATCGAATCGGTCCCCGCGTCGGTCGCGTGCGGTAGCTCTGGTTGATCACTCCACGAGACCGCAGGTCGAGGCCATACGCGGGGGCCGATTGTTCACGACGATGCCGTGAGTGCGATCTTCAGCTAAACATTTCCGACAACATGGCGGAGCGGACGGCTTCCATTGGGCGGTTTCGAGGACGCGCACACCGGGTCGAGCTCAGCGTCGCGAAGCTGCTCGCGCGACACCTCCAGTTGGACCTGCTCAAGCGTTCGATGTACAGCCCGATCCCCAACGTACCCCCGCCGGAGTCGCCATTCTGGCGTAGGACCAGTGAGTTGGTAGGCCTCGAGCTCGACCTCGACGCGCAGCTCTTCCTGCTTGAGTCGAAATGCGCGCCGTATCTGGCCGAGTTCAAGCCGCCACTCGGTCCGCCGGACGCCGACGGGTTCTACCTGCGCAACGGGTGGTACGGGTCGGTCGACGCCGAGCTGCTCTATGCGATGGTGCGGCGTTTTCGCCCGCGGCAGTTGCTCGAGATCGGATCGGGGATGTCGACCGAGGTGAGCGCGACCGCGGCGCTCGCCAATCGACACGACGGCCACGACACCGAGCTGTTCGCGATCGACCCGGAGCCCCCGGTTGAATTGACGCGCACGACGCGCGAGCCCCTCCGAACAGGTGCCCGCTCTTGGTCGCCGCCTGACGCTGATTTCGCTACAGGGGAAGGACTCGGTGGGTGCTTACGGGCCGGCGGACGGCCGCGGCGCAAAGCGGCGGCCATCGGACGCACGATCCCCGACTGTCGCAGGTCGTCCTGAGCGCTAGCGTGGCCGCCTCCGCGCGGCACTTCTGTTTCGACGAGTCCGGCGTTTGCCGGCCGGCCGTCTGCAAGCGGTGGCGGCTCGACGGCTGTCGCTCGGTCGGTAAAGGAAGCGTCTCGCCGCTGCGAGCGCCCACCATGCCCCTTCTCCTCAACGAGCGGCAGTCAAGGCGACGCTGCCGAAACGGCGAAAAAGGAGGAGTCCGCCGAGCGCTGCAGACAGTGTGTCCCAGCGGCAATCGACACCGCCGCCCCTTCGGGGATACGATCGATGCCCGGGTAACGATTAGAGAGAGACCATCATGGTGCGTCGTCGGCTCGTTGTCGTAGTCGGAGTGTTCGCCGGCTTGGTGGGCGTCGTTGTGTTCGTCGCCTCGAGCGTTGCGCGGCCAGCCCACTCGAGCAAGTTCAAGGTTACGGCCACGATCCACGTGGGCGGCGCACCAGTCGGTGTCGCGGTTGACTCGAGCGACCACGGCGTCTATGTCTCTGATGGCGCCAGCGGCACCGTGTCGCAGATCAGAGGGACCGTTGTGATCCGCCAAATCGCCGTTGCCAGCGGTGGCATCGCGTTCCTTCGTGTCGCGCCCGGCCACGTTGTGTACGCGGCGGCGTCGGCCCAAAACGCACTCGAGGTGATCCACGGTGGATCGGTCGTCGACATGATCCCGGTAGGCAGCCTGCCGCTTGGCGTGGCGTTGAGCGGGAACGGCAAGACCGTATACGTCGCGAACAACCAAGACGACACCGTTTCGGTCATCACTAACAGAGTGGTGACGGCGACGATCCCGGTCGGCAGCGGCCCGAACTCCTTGGCTGTCGACCCCGGTACCAACACGGTCTACGTCACGGACGACACCGGCAGCAGCGTCTCGGTAATCAAAGGCGCGTCGGTCAGCTCGATTCCCGTCGGCAATGGGCCGCTTGGTGTCGCCATCGATCCGGGCACCCACACGGTCTACGTTGGGAACGCCAACAGCAACAGCGTATCCGTGATCAGGGACGACAAGGTCACGTCCACGATCAAGGTCGGCAAGGGACCCGACGAGGTCGCCGTCGACCCCAGCACGCACAACGTCTTCGTGGTCGACCGCGGCAGCAATCAACTGTCGGTAATAGCCAAAGGCAAGGTCGTCGCCACCATCAAAGTCGGCAGGAATCCCTACGATGTCGCGGTCGATCCCAGCACGCACACCGCCTACGTCACCAACAGGGGTAGCAGTACCGTTTCGGTGATCAAGAAGAAGTGAGGCGCTGATCCTCGACTCTCGCGGCCTAATTCTCGCACCGCTGGTCTCGGTCTACCGGCGCTGCAAGACAAGCGCCGCAAAGGCCCTGAGTGCGCCGACCATGCTGAAGAGAGCAAAACGCGAGCGAACTGGAAGGGGCGAGGGCGGAGCGTCCAGATGGTTGATGCTCGCCGCGCTTCTCGTCTCCACCGCGAGCAGGCGCCTTACGGCTTCCGCTAGCCGGTCGCAAGAACGCTGGTTCGGAACGATTGCGGGCACCTGAAAGCGTCGGTGGCTGGCGTCGGCCACGCGCCCCGTTGGTTTCCGTGGGACCGACGCAGGAGGTGCGCCAGCTGGGCGATGGCGGTGGCCTATCTGCTCTGCGACCAGCCGAACCATCACCGGGAGTTCGGCAGATGGAAGTGTGGTTATTCGCCCGCCCGCTCGGCCAAGAGCCAGTCGACGAGGCGCGCGCGGATGTCGACCACTAGCACCAAGTCGCCGACCGAGTCGGCCGAACGCCGGCTCGCGCGACTCGCGCGACTCGCGCCGCGCAAGCGGTCGCGTTGTTATTCAGCCGACCTTCGTAAACGTCCCACTTGTGAGTACGATGGCGCGCCCCTGGCCGCAGGATTTCTTCGTCTCGCTGATCTTCGTGAACTTGAGCTTGCTGCCCTTCAGCTTGAACTTGTAGGTACCGGTGGTACCGCTGCCCAGGCAGGAATCCTTACCGCCCGTGTCTTTCAAGCTGATCTTGGTGCCCTTGATCGTGTCCTTCCCGTGGACGACCGCGGCGCCATTGTCGGTGACCGTGTACAAGCCCTGGTCCCCACCAGGGACCATGCCGCTGAACTTGATCGTCCAGGTTCCGTTGAGCGCACCACCGAGAGCGGTCGTGTGAATCTTCGCCTTGTACGTCCCACTCAGCGTGCCGGCAGCGAATGCCACGGAACAAAGTGCCAGCGCGGCGACGACCGACGCGGCGATCGCAAATCTCTTCATCTGCCAGGCCTCTTTTCAGTTCGAGTGCGGCGAGAGCATACCCCGTCATCCCTTGCTCGCCAGTTTTTGCCGGTCCTGCGCCCCGGCGGCACAAGGCTCGCTGCGACTGCAAGGCGCTGACCGGCCCCTTCTGGCCATGCGCTTTGAGGAAAGGGGGCATGGTGGGCGCTCGCAGCGGTGGCGAGAGCAGGAGTCCGATCAGGCCACGAGCAGGCTCCTCGTCTGATCACACGCAGGGGGAGCCTGCCTGTCTCAGAGGCCGGTTCGCTCGCAGCCAGCCGCCTGAACCAGCGTCCGGGGATCCAGACCGCCGCGCCCAACGGAGAGTGTTAGTTCTTGCCAAAGGAGGAGCGGCGGCCGTTCATAACTTCAACGCGTTCAGGGTGGCTGGAAAGATCGGCGCTGGTCTTCCGGGCACTCGCTAAACGCGCGGCGAATCGTCGGACAGCGTGACGGTGACGGCTTCGATGTCGCCGAGGCCGGGGGCGATCGTGGTCAGTCGCCATCGTTTCTCGTCGTTGGTCTCGGCGGCGAGGCAGAAGCGTCCGTAGATTGTGGCCAGGCCCTTGGCCCAAACCTCGACCAGCCAGCTGAACGGCAGCTCGGCGCGGACGCAACCGTCGACGCGGGTCAGTACCGCGGTTCCGTAGCGTCGATCATGATCAGCTCCGCGGTGAGCTCGGGTTCGCCGAGCCACGGGCGGAGCGCCGCGAACGCGCGCGAGTGCAGCGCGACGTGGAGCTGCGGACGAGCCTTGTTCAGTCCTGATTGGCCCGAGCGGATCCGCCGTGACCACGTCGCGGCGACGGTCGCCAGCAGCCGGTCGGCGATCCCGCCGCCGAGGTTCAGCAGCCAGATCAGCTCGGCCTCGCTGCGGGCCTGCTTTGAGGCCCGCACCCCGGCAGGGCCGGGCCGGCCGGGGGCGTAGCCCGTCCAGCCCCCGCCGATCACCGCGGTGTTCCCCGGGCGACGGGCGAGCCTCGGTGCTCCGGGTGGACGGGCTCGCTGAAGGCGCGAAGGGCCCCCGCCTGATCGCGGGAAGGAGTCGGGATCGATGTGCAGGCGATCGGTCGCTCCGCGGGTGCCGAGCACGAGCGCGCGGATGTCATCCTTGTGGCGCTCCCAGGCGTCGAGCAGCTCGATACAGGCAAATGGCTCGCCTCCGAGTGCGGCCAGCGCCCGCTCGTCCTCGGGATCTCCGTGGTCGAGCGCCTCCAGGCGGCCTCGTTCCCAGCGCAGTCGATGCTGGTGTTCGCCGCAGCTGATCGTCGCCTGCGCTCCTGAGAGCCCGAGCCACCAGCACAGCAACTCGGCGTTGCGCAGCCCAACCACCGCGCACGCTGGAACCGCTGCGCGGACGCCGAGATCAACGACGACCTGCTCAGCGACAATCTCGTTCCCGATGCTGCTCCGGACCTGCCCGACCAGCTCGGCTGCGACGCCGGCCAGCTCGCTGAGCGCTACTACGAAGAAGCATCCGACGGAGCGCGCCAGTGGGACTGCGGTTCAGGCGCCGACGGCAACGAGCGCCCGGGCGACGGCGCCGGCGGGATCGACCCCCAGCAGGCGCAGCTGCTGCGGCTCGGGGTGGCGGCGGTTCAGATCCACCGCGCGCACGCACGCGAGCCCGGAAGCATCCCCGGCGGATGGACGCGCTGGGCCGAGTCGGTAATGCCCTCCAGGACCGATTGGCGTCGCGTGCTCGCCGCCGAGGTCCGCAGCGCGGTGGCAGCGGTCGCCGGAAAGGTCGACTACAGCTACCGCCGCCCGTCGCGCCGCGCGCACCTCAACCACGAGCTCGTGCTACCGATCCTCCAGCACCCGATCCCCGAGGTGGCGATCGTCTGCGACACCTCGGGCTCGATGCACGAGCGGCTGCTAGCACGGGCGCTGGCTGAGGTCGAGGCCGTACTCACCCGCGCCGGGCTGCGCCACCGACAGGTCCGCGTACTGGCCGTCGACGCGGCAGTGCAGGCGGTTCGCCGAGTCAGCCGCGCCCAGCAGGTGAACCTCGCAGGGGGCGGCGGCACCGACATGGGCGAGGGCATCGCCGCTGCCGGGGCGCTGCGACCGCGCCCCACAGTGGTGATCGTGCTCACCGATGGCTTTACGCCTTGGCCCGAGGAACCACCGCGCGGGATTCGAGTGATCGTCGTGCTCCTCACCGAAGGCCCGCGCGCCCGCGCCTGGTCCCCACCGGACTGGGCGCGAACCGTGGTGATCGACGAGACCGGGCCATGAGCGCGCCTTCAGAGTCCGGTGACCATGCACGCGATGGGAAACTGCCAAACGCTACTCGGGCCTATCAGCAGCCGATGACCGAGGTCTCAGGCGGTCCCGCCCGCGCGATGCTCTCGCAGTCGACGATCAGGTAGCCGCCGAAGTGCTCCTTGGCCTCGGCGAGCGGCCCGTCGGTGACCACGGGCGTGCCGCCGCTCACCCGCACCGTCTTCGTCTGCACGGGATCGGCGAGTGGATCTCCGACCTCAGGGCATGAAGGCGAGCAGCCGGTACGATTCGTCGCGGCACGGCCATGAAGCCTTCGCGTCCACCCGAGTCACGTCCGCCATCTGCTGATCGGCTCGTAGCGTCGCTGGACGGCCCGTCTCGGACCATCACGGTCGAACCCGTCGAGATGCCTGTGCCCGCGCCGCCGCCGCGTGTCGAGCCTGAGCCCGTGCGCGAGCCTGAACGACCTCGCGAGCCAGCACGCTGACGAGCGCAAGCCGATGAAGGCCGCAGCCCCCGACCTCGTCACCGCCGTCATCGGCTTTCGCCAGTGGCGCCTGCACGGCTCCGAGCTGTGGTCGCTGCGCGCCACGGATCGCTGGCACCGCGGCGTCCAGACTGCGCACTGCGACGAAGGAAGCCACGCTGGGCCGGCGCCGGCGAACGGCTGCACTTGCGGCATCTACGCGTTGTACGGGCCACCGCCGCGCGGGGCATCGGCTGCGACGCCCGACCTCGTCGCCGGCGCCGTGGCGCTCTGGGGCCAGATCGAGCTGCACGCCCACGGGATGCGTGCGCAGCACGCGATGGTCGTCGCCCTCGCCAGGCCGTTCTCGTGGGGCGACAAGCGCCGGCGGGTCCTGGCCACAGCCGACGCGCTCGACGTCCAGGCCGTCCCGGCGCGCATACTGAAGGCAGCCGCGCTCCAGCACGGCGAGCTCATCCCGCGGCGGATGCGCCCGCCCGACACAATGCCGAACAAGCGGCAGGCGCCCGGTGAGCCCGCGCCCGCTCGGCTTTATGCAGTCGCCGACGGATACCCGGGACGCTCCCCCGCTCGCAGCAGCGACGCTGTCTCCTGAGCCGGGCCGAGGCTACGCACGAACGGTGCGCGATCACGGCGGGCAGGCCCTCGTGTTTCCGTCTGAACAGGTATGGCCCGAACGGATCGAGCAGTCCATTCTGGCGACCGGCTGATCGCCCGGATGGCGCTGCAACGCCTCGGCCACGAGTGCGACACCGTCACGGACGGCGTTGAGGCCTGGGAGTCCTGTCAACCCCAACGTCCCGACGGTTCTACCCAGGAGCCAGGCTCGCAGCGACGGTGGCGACGATGCCGTCTACGCGGAGCGCCGTCCCGGCAGCATCGCGTTGGTTAGATTCGTTTCTTGTCCGCGATTCTCTTGGCAACGCGCCGGGGCCTTGCGGTGCTCGGCGCGCTGGCGCTGATCGCCGCGGCCGGCGCCCGTTCCGGCGCGGTGGCCCAGGCCTCGGTGTTCCGAATGTCGACCGGGGCGCCGACGGATCGTCCGATCGCGCCTGGTTTCCTGGGTCTGTCGCTCGAGTACCGGTCGATACCGGGGTTAGCCGGGCCAGACCTGCGGTCGATCAACCCGGTGCTCGTCCAGCTGATTCGCAACCTTGTGTCGCGGGGACGTCCGGTGTTGCGGATCGGCGGCCAGAGCACGGACCGGACGTGGTGGCCGGTCGGTGGCATGAGCCGGCCGCTCGGGATCACCTACGACCTTACGCCGCGGTGGATGACGTCCGCCCGGGCGCTCGCCCAGGCCACCGACGCGCGGTTGATCCTGAGCGTCGGCCTTGAGGCGAACCGGCCCAAGATCGACGCAGTCGAAGCGAGCCGCCTGCTGCGAGGTCTCGGACGCAAATACGTGGCCGCGCTCGAGATCGGCAACGAGCCGGAGCTCTATACGGTGGTTCCTTGGTACCGCAAGCTCCGCGGCGCCCCGATCCCGTGGTACAGCCACCTCGGCGTGCCGGTCTTCTCACGCCCTCCCGGATACAACGCTCAGACGTTCTTCGCGGAGTTCTCGCGGACGCTTCGAGTGCTGCCGCGGCTGCCGATCGCAGGCCCGGACACGGGACTCGTGCCGTGGCTTGACGGGTTTCGCCCGTTCCTGGCTCCGGCTTCACGGGTCAGGATCGTGACCTGGCACGCCTACGGCTTGAGCCAGTGCGTCACCGTTCCTTTCTCGCCCCTATATCCGACGGTTCCGAACCTCCTCGCCCTGTCGGCCTCGCGGGCGATGGTGAACGGCATCTCGCCCGACGTGGCGCTCGCGCACCAGGTCGGCGCCACCTTGCGCGTCGACGAGATGAACTCCGTTACGTGCAACGGCAGGCTGGGCGTCAGCAACACATTTGCGTCGGCCCTGTGGGTCATGGACGCGCTGTTCACGATCGCTGCCGACGGCGTCGACGGGGTGAACATCCACACCTTTAAGAATGCCGCGAACGGCCTGTTTGACTTCGATCACTCTCACGGGCACTGGGTGGGGGCAGTGCATCCCTTGTACTACGGCGCGATGATGTTCGCGCAGGCCGCCCCCCCGGGGTCTCGCCTGCTGAGGATCAACTCCGGAAACCAGGACCAGGTTCGCGCGTGGGCCACGCTGGCGCCCGACCGCCGGATCAGGGTGCTGCTGATCAACGACAGCCTGACGCTTTCGGCGCGGGCGC
This sequence comes from uncultured Actinomycetes bacterium, assembly GCA_937888775.1. The sequence continues at coordinate 56,082 of CALAQT010000067.1, forward strand.
TGGTGCGCACGCCGATAGCGGCTGGCTCGGCGAGCATCGAACGACTGCGCGCCCGAAGCGCGTACGCAACGGGTGGAGTCACCCTCGGAGGCGAGAGCTTCGGAACGCGGACCAAAACGGGACTGCTAGCGCCCCCACGGGAAAAGACCGTGGCGCCGCGCACCGGTGTGTATGCGATAACCCTGCCGGCCGCGAGCGCGGCGCTGATGACGCTACCGCCCCGGGGTCACGGGAGCGCCTGAACCGCTTCAAGCGCTTCGCAACCTGCTTCGCCACCGGAGCGCAGATTGTCAGGGTCTTTCCGGTAGCTTTCCGCCATGCTCGGAGCGCCCGCGGGAAGGACTCGCACCGGCCGCCAGCGGCTTCGGAAGCGGTCGCTTTGTCCACCTGAGCTACGGGGGCTCGCGGAGACTGTAACCGTGTTCCCTCGCAGCATTGCATGGTTGCTGATCGCCGGCCTGGCGATCGCCGCGGCGGGCTTGGCTTCAGCCGCCCCCTCAGCGGCTCGCACACCTGCGCGCGCTGGGACCCGCGTCTGCCTGGTTCCCGGAACCGGGCAGCCCCTCGATCAACTCTGGCATCCGGACATGCCGGCGGCGACCGGATACGCCCACACGCGCACCGGCGACATCGCGTTCGCGGTGCGCACCGATGATCGCTTCTACGGCTATCGCCCCAACCACACCGAGTGGTCGGCGAGCGTGGTCAAGGCGATGCTGATGGTCACCTACCTCGACCTCCCTTCGGTTCGCAATCGAGCACTGAACAGCGGGGACACCTCGGTGCTTGGACCGATGATCACCGAATCGGACAACAACGCCGCCCAGCAGGTGTTCGACACCGTCGGCACAGGCAGGCTGCTGGCGCTTGCCAACCGGGTCGGGATGACGCACTTTGCCACCAACCCGGTCTGGGGAGAAACCCAGATCACCGCCCGCGACCAGACCAAGTTCTTTCTGCACATCGACAGCTATGTCGCGCCCCGCCACCGCGCGTACGCGATGCATCTGCTAGCGAGCATTGTTCCCTACGAGCGGTGGGGGATCGGCGAGGTCGCCCCCAAGGGTTGGAAGCTGTACTTCAAGGGCGGTTGGGGCTACGGCACGGGCCTGATCGATCACCAGGTCGCCCTCCTGGTCCGGGGCTGCGCTCGTGTCTCGATCGCGGTCCTCACGATGTACGACGGCTCGCACGCATACGGTAAGGACACGCTGCGCGGAATGTTCTCCCGGCTGCTGCGGGGGTTGCCAACCGGGCAGCGCAAAGACCGACACAGCCCTCGGCATCTGTATTGAAGATGCTGGCCGGGGCCCCTGGGGGCTGACTAGTCCAAACGTCCATGACTAAAAACGGGTTCGTCCACGGATTCTGGACGCATCGACGTTCTTGTCTCGCTGAAAGGCGGCAGCGTCGATGCGCACAGGAGTGCTCTCCACATATAACACTCCCGCCCGATCGATCCGAACACGTGCGACGCGCCTGTGGCTCGTCGCGCTAACCCTGATCGGCGCCGCCACGGTGGCACAAACATCTGCTGCGTCCGCTCGCCAGCCAGTCGCACACGCCACAAGCTACGCCCAGCAGTGCGCTGAGCCATATCCCGCACAGCGTGACGAGTCGAACCCACTCGACCTCCCCACACCCCCCGGTGCTGACCCGCTCACGGGCGCCAACTTCTTCATCCCCGGGCCGGCCCACGGTTCGGCCGCCGGTGGAATCGCCCAGCTGCTCGGGGTCAACACCAAGACGCTTCCCGACAGCGAGTCGTGGGCGAGTTTTGCTCGGGACCTCTCGTTCGGGCCGTTGGCTGCCAAGCTTGGCTGCCAAGCTGGCCGGCAACCCCGGGCTCGCTCACCAGGTCGCGGAGCTCTCAAAGATCGCCAGCCAGCCAGAGGCGCAGCGCTTCAGCGTCTACTCCGAGGGCGGTGGACCGGGCGCGATCTTCGGTCAGGCCGAGAAGATCTTCTGCCACAACATGACCGCCGACCCTGGCTCGATTCCGATCATCAACACCTACTTCCTGCACCCCGCCCTCGGCGGCTGCCCGACGGCCCAGCAGGTGCGTGCCTACGGCCCCACATTCAGGCGGCGGGTCGACGAGATGGCGGCGGCTACCGACCGGCGACCGGCCGTGTACCTGCTCGAGCTCGACGCGATCGGCTCGTCGAGCTGCATTGACAAGATCGGCTCGATGCCGGAGTGGGAGGCCGACCTGCGCTACGAGATGAACGCGATGCAGGCCCTCCCGCACACGGTCGTGTACGTCGAGGGCGGCTACTCGGACTCCAATTCCGCCGCCTACACCGCCAAGATTCTCAACGCGATCGGCGTGAACAAGATCCGCGGTTTCTTCACCAACGACACCCACGACAACTGGACGATCAACGAGGTCAAGTGGGCGCAGAAGGTCTCAAAGCTGACCCGCGGCGCGCACTTCATCGTCAACACAGCGGAGAACGGCAACGGACCCAAGGTCAACCGTGACCGGGTCAAATACGGAAACGACGACCTCTGCAACCCGCCCGACCGCGGGTTGGGCCCGATGGACACGACCGACACGGCGCTCGCCGGTGTCGACGCGTTCCTTTGGACCCATCCGCCCGGCAACAGTAGCGGCAGCTGCGGCGGCGGGCCGGCGAGCGGCACGTTCTGGGACGCCCGCGCGGTCGGCCTGGCCGCGCGCGCCAACCAGCAGCTCGGCGTCGGCTTCCCGGCCAAGCCGTACTGAGCGACCGCGGCCGGCGCGCCGGCTCTGAGTCACGAGCCGAGCGCTACGTACTCGACGCGTAAGCGCACGTTGTGTCTAGGGTTCTGGGTGGGGTTCGGGCTGATGGCCGACGGAGCCTCGGAGTACCCGGCTGTCGTTGGCCAACCGGCGGGTCACGCGGGTCGCATCAAGGTGGTCGAGCAGCGCTTGTGCATACTTCCGTGACGTCCCCAGCTCGTCGCGCAAGCGCGCGAGCGTGATCATTCCCTCAGCGCGAGCGATTCGCTCCACTATGGCGCGGACGTCGGCGATTGCGTCGGGGTGCGCGTGCATTGCCCGCCCGATCCGAACTGCTCGTCCCGCGGCGTGCAGCGCCCCGAGATGGCGGGCTTCATCACCAAGCTCCGCCTCGCTTGGCGGCTCGTGTCGCGCTGCGCGCAGTCGCTGCTCGAGCGCGAGCGCGCTCGCCTGCAGCTCTGGAGGTTCTACCGCGGGGACGGGAACCGGTTGAGCCTTTGCTTCGGTCCGGCGCCGACCCCCCGCCGCAGCCTCCACGATCACGCCTCCACCGAGCGTGTTCGGCGGGCTGATCCGGCGCACCACCACGCGGTCGCCGTCGGCGGCGATCAGCGGCCGCTCCGTTCGCAGCTGCCAAAGACCTTCGCGGAGCCGTATCGCACGCGCCGCCGTGTCCCGGGTGCCGTGATGGACCTGCACGCGCTCGCGATCACCCAGATGCTCATGCAACGCGAGCTCTACCTCGAGCCTGTAGGTGACATGAACCTCAGCGCTCGGGCCGGCGAGGACGTCGCCGCGCTCTACCACCTGTCGCTCGGGTCCCGCGAGATTGACCGCCACGCGCTGTCCCGCCGCCGCGTGATCGACCGCCTGATCGTGCACTTGCACGCCTCGGACGCGCGCCCTGCGGGAGCCCGGCAGCACGGCCAGTCGCTCGCCGCGTCGGATTACGCCGGACCAGAGCGTACCCGTCACGACCGTCCCGGCACCCCGGATCGTGAACACCCGATCGATATGCAGAACCGCCGGACGTGGGTCGGCGGGCCGGCTAGGACTCTGCGCGGCGATACGTTCGAGCGCGGCCGCGACCTCGGCCAGCCCGGCGCCGGTTCGCGACGAGCACGGCACGATCTCTGCTGCCGGCAAGGCCCCGGCCGCAGCCGCCAGCGCCGAACGCGGGTCGGCTAGATCAGACTTCGTGATGGCCACCACTCCGCGGCGGAGTTCGAGCGCTTCGAGCACGCGGAGGTGCTCGAGCGTCTGCGGCATCATCCCGTCATTGGCCGCGATCACCAGCAGGAACAGGTCGATCCCGGTCGCGCCCGCGACCATCACGCGGAGCAGTCGCTCGTGCCCGGGAACATCCACCAGGGAGAGCACTCTGCCGCTCGGCAGCGCCAGCGGTGCGAAGCCGAGCGCGAGCGTCATCCCCCTCGCCTTCTCCTCCGGCAGACGGTCCGTATCGACTCCGGTCAGGGCCCGAACCAACGCGGTCTTCCCGTGGTCGACGTGTCCGGCGGTCCCGATCGTCAGCGGCGGATGCGCGCCGCTCATTCGAGCACAGCGCGGACGGCCAGCGCCGCCTCCTCGGCCTCTTCGTCGGTGAGCGTCCGCGGATCGAGCAGCAGGCGACCATGCTGGATCCGTCCGATCACCGCCGGCTCTCCGGTTCGCAGCGCCCGCGCGAGCGCGTCGATCCCCGCGGTGCCGCCGTTCAACGCGACCGCGGGGCCCGGTAGCTCGAGCAGCGGCAGGGCGCCGCCGCCGACCCGTGCCGTACTCGCGACGATCTCTCCGCCGGTCGCCTCGGCGAGCACTCCAGCGCGCCGCTCAAGCTCCGCGTCCGAGGCGCTGAGCATCGCCAAGACGGGCAGTTCGCGGCGGGCCAGCGCCGGATCGCGATACAGCATCAGAGTCGCCTCCAGCGCCGCGAGCGATAGCTTATCGATCCGCACCGCTCGGGCCAGCGGATGGACACGCGCGGCCTCGATCTCCTCGCTCCGACCGACGATCAAGCCCGCCTGCGGGCCGCCGAGCAGCTTGTCGCCCGAAAAGCAGACAAGCGCAGCGCCGGCCCGCACGGAGCGGCGCACCGAGGGCTCTTCGGCGAGCAGCTCGAGGTCGTCAGCGAGGACTCCCGAGCCCACGTCGTCGATCACCGCCACCCCCAGGGAGCAGAGCTCCTCGATCTCGACCTGCTCGACGAAGCCGATCGTCTTGAAGTTCGACGCGTGGGCTCGCAGCAGCGCCCCGGTGCGCGGGCCGATCGCTTCGATGTAGTCCCGGAGGCGGGTGCGGTTGGTGGTTCCGACCTCGATCAGCCGGGCCCCGGCCGCAACGACGACGTCGGGAATCCGAAAGGCGCCGCCGATCTCGATCAGCTGGCCCCGGGACACCACCAGATCCCGCCCGCCGCCGGCGAGCGCCGCCGCGGCGAGCAGCACGCCGGCGGCGCAATTGTTCACCGCCAGCGCCGCCTCGGAGCCCGTGAGCTCGCACAGCAGCCGCTCGACATGTTCGTGGCGCGAACCACGTTTACCGGTCACCAGTTCCAGCTCCAGGTTGCTGTACCCGCGGGCTACCTGCGCCACCGCGCCACGGGCGGCGTGGGCGAGAGGAGCGCGCCCGAGGTTCGTATGCACGATCACGCCGGTTGCGTTGAGCACGCGCCGAAGCGAGGGAAGCAGGCGGTCGTTGGCACGCGCCAACAGATCCACCTCGTCGTCGGCGCCGCTCAGCAGCTCCGCTCGGCGCTCGGCCAGCGTGGCCCGGGCCACGGCGACGGCCAGCCGGTCGACTGACGGCAGCCGGCGCAGCGCGTCGCGTGAATCCCCACCACGGTCGGGCTGCCGAGCGCTCACCGACCGACCACGGAGCGGCGAAGGAGTCGAACCTTCCCACCGTGGGGCTGCCACGGCTCGCCGGCTTTGAAGGCCGGCTGGGGCACCGGCCCCGGCCGCTCCAAGCGGCGACTATACGACGGCGATCGCACCCGGCTCCCCACCCAGCATTCGCCCAATCACCGCGCCTTCGAGCTCGCTTGCCCGCGCGGGCGGAAGTGACACCAACAGCCCGCCTGAGGTCGTTGGATCGCACAGAAGCCGCCGACGCGACTCCGTCACGTTGGGCGCGAAGCTCGTGAACGAGTCGACATAGGATCGGTTGCGCACTGCGCCACCGGACACGCCAACGCCGTCGCCGAGCAGCGCCAAGGCCCCCTGCAGCGCCGGTACCTGCTCCGCGCGCACCTCCGCGGCTAGCCCGCTCTCGCGGGCCAGCCCGTGCAGATGGCCTAGCACTCCGAAACCGGTCACGTCGGTCGCCGCGTGGGCTCCGGCGGCCAGAGCTCGCCGGCTCGCGTCGGCGTTGAGCTCCACCATCACCGTGACCGCCTCGGCGAGCTGAGCGGACTTGGCGGCACCGCGCTTATGTGCCGTGGTGATCGCGCCGACACCGAGTGGCTTGGTCAGCACGAGTGCATCCCCGGGCCGCGCGGAGGCGTTCGTCAGCATCGCTGCCGGATCGACCGTGCCGGTCACCGCAAGCCCATACTTCGGCTCGGCATCGTCGATCGAGTGGCCACCTACGATCGAGCACCCAGCCGCATCGGCCACCGCGAGACCGCCTTCAAGGATGCTACGTAGGATCTCGCCGCCGAGACGCTCCAGCGGGAACGCGACGAGATTCAGCGCCGTCAGCGGCGATCCACCCATCGCGTAGACGTCAGAGAGCGCGTTGGCGGCGGCGATCCGCCCGAAGTCGAACGGGTCATCCACGATCGGCGTGAAGAAGTCGACCGTTTGCACCAGGGCGAGGTCCGGTCGGAGCGCAAACACGGCGGCGTCGTCGCCGCTCGCCGACCCCACCAGCAGCCGCGGGTCGCGCGCGGTTGGGAGTCCACGCACGATCGGCAGCAGGTCAGCGGCCGAGAGCTTGCATCCGCAACCGGCGCCGTGCGACAGCGATGTGAGCGCCACGCGTCTCAGCTTTCACCGACGCCTATGCCGTTGCGGGGGGTTCAAGTTCGTTTGGGGCAGCACGAACCGCCAAGCAGACCGTATCGCGCTTGCACGGAGGCCGGCAGCGTACACTCTGGCGGCGATGAGCTTCGCGCGATGGGGGCTTCCCGCGCTGGTCGTGATCGTCTTGGCGGGCGCAATCACGGCACCGAGCGCGCGTGCAGGTTCGGGCCCGTCGGGCCATGCTCGGCGCGTCCCCTCGGTCGATGCGCGCGTGGTGGGCACGTTCGCAATGTTGGCGCGGGTGACCGCGGCGGTGAATGTGCGCGGCGAGCGCGTCGGCGAGCGGCTGACGCGAGTTTGGACGATCATCCCGAGCCGCTGCAACGGCAGCATCTGTCAGCTGTTGGCGCTGGATCGTGAGCGCAGCGGAGGTCGGCACGCTCAGCTCACCCTGCGGCGCGTCTCAAAAGGGCGTTACTTCGGTCGTGGGGTCTTCTACGTGGCTCTTTCCTGTCTTGGCAGGATCCACCGACTCGGCAGTCGGGTGCCTTACCGGATCACGCTCACGGTGCGCGGGGCGACGATCGTGGACGGGATACGGTTCGCCCGGCGGATCTCGGCGACATACGTGAACCCCAGTCGCTCCGACGCGACTCGGTGCCCACTCGGGCCGAGCCACGATGCGGCAGGCTACACGGGTCGCGCAAGCTCGCCGGTGCCTTCGCCGCCGACGGTGTCGTTCTCGACGGTCTTCGCTAGCGCCAGCGACAGCGCCTCCTTTACCGACACATCTCGCCCAGGGCAGGGTGGGGCGGCGATCGTCTCGCGCCTCTGGCGCTTCGGCGATAGCTCGTCGCAGAGCGCCAATAGCTCGAATCTGATCGCACCCGTTCACAGCTTCTCGGCCCCGGGCACCTATGCCGTGAGTCTCACAGTGGCGGACGCGAACGGGCTGTCCTCAACGGGCGCGCAGGTGATCACGGCGCCCGGCCCGCCGAACGCGTCGTTCACCGCGACCGAGCAGGGTCTGAGTGCGACGTTCTCATTCCAGGATGACTCGACCCTGGGGTTTGGTGCAGCGCCGATCGTCGGCTGGCGCTGGGACTTCGGTGATCCCGGCTCCGGGGCGCAGGACATCTCGACAGCGCAGGATCCTTCGCACACCTTCAGCGCGCCGGGGAACCATCTGGTCACGCTGACCGTGACCGACTCCGATGGCTTCGCGTCCTCGACTACGCGTCAGGCGCTTGCTCCGTCGTAAACCGAAGTGTGGCGAGCACGTGACCGAGCGCGTCGACCAGAAGACCCGGGCGTTTGCGCACAGGCTGGATCACGGCATAGAGACAGCACGGCCGGCCCGCGTCGGTGAAGAATCGCTGCGATCCGAGTTGGCCAGGGCGCGTGACTTGCAGCTGGTTGGGCTTGAACTCGTGCGCGCGCGGGACTGCTGGCCGGCCCGTGACCGCGAATAGCCCCTGCCCCGGGCGGAGCTTTTCATCGCTTCGGTACTCGACCAGCGCTGCGAACACGTCATCTGGACGCATGCGGCCGGTGGCCGCCGCGCCAAAGTCACCGTCCTGGTCGCGCAGGGCGAACGTCGCGATGTGCAGCACCGGAGCATTGCCGGGGCGCCGGAAGATCCGCGCTTCCCAACCGGTAGGAACGTCGATCGAGCGGCCGTGGGCGGCGACTCTCATGCGATCCAGGCCACGACGACGACGAGCACCACGATCTCGAGCAGGGCGACCGCGCGCCGCACCTCGTCCTCAGCCCGGCCAAGCCGGCGATGCAACGCTCCCAGGGCCCCAACATCGTGGACCGTCCGAGCCGGCAGCAACGACAGGGCCCTGAGGACCCCGAACATAGCTCCAATCAGAGCACCGATCAGGGGGTCTGAGCACAGCAGTGCGGTTGCGGCGGTCGCGTAGACCGCGGCCGAGGTCACGATCGTTGCCACACCAACCCCGAGCTGTGCGCCGAAGCCGATTCCGTACACCCAGCCGCGATACCGGCCGAGCCAATCCTCGTTGACCTGCCTGCTGGAGCTGGGAAGCCGCCCCCGCAAGGGCGTGGCGTCGAACACCACCGTCATGGCCAGCACCACCGCCAGCGCGAGCCCGCGCCAGGCTGAGCCCCTTGGTAGCAGTGACCCGAGCGCGCCGACGGCGGCGCCGGCGAGCGCGCCGGAGCCTACCGCCCCCACCGCGAATGCTGTCGCGGTCACCTTCCATGAGAATCCCCGGCCCCGCTCACCGAGCGGAGTGATGCTCGCGAGCATCGATTGGCCTCAGGGCGACCATGCGGCCCGCACGCCGCCTAATGTGGCCAGCAAGCAGCCGACGAGCGCGAACTCGGCCTTGCTCACGGTTGCCTACGGCTTCCCGAGCCGTCATCGGAGGGGTAGAGGCTCGGATGGCCGGCGGTTATGTCCGCCGCGGCGAGTGCCTCCTCAGCCCGCGCTGCTCGCGCCGAGGAACTGCGCGCCCGCGACGTGGCTTGCGAACGGTCTCCGTTGGCCTGGTCGACCAAGGTCACGATCTGTTCCCAGCTCAGGGCAGATCCACGACCCGCGATCCGTCCCGAGCCGCCGTCAACCAGCACAAAATGAGGCGTGGCGGGGACGGAGAGGTCCTCCCAGGTGGCCGTCGACATCACTAGCTCGTGTTCTGCGGGCGCAAGCTCTGTCAACCGCGTCACGCTCTCCCGCTCGGGACCCTTGGTCACGATGACCAGCCGAGTTCCCAACGGAACCGGCGCCCCATCACGCAGGGCCGACCACAGCGGCCCGCATGCACCACAGCCACTGCTCAGGAACGCCAGCAGCGTTTGCGGCGCTCCCGCCCCAAGCGCGAGCTTGACGGCATCGCCAGAAAGCGTCTCCCCAACGAGATCGCCCACCACGGGGGCGGCGGCCGACATCGACCGGGCGGACACGACCGGATCACTCGCCTGGTTCTCGAGAGCGTCAAACCTACGCAGGATCTCCGCGTGGCTACGTAGCAATGCCACGACAAACACGGCCACCACGGCAAGGACCACGGTCTCAACGCTCATCACCGCCACCGTTGCGCTCACGTCGTTAGACTCCTCCCGCCCCGGCGAGCTCGGTCGCCCGCGGCTCCAGGCACGGCACATCATGCCCACACACGGCATCGTCGATGGCCACCGATGAGCCGCAGTTCAGGGCGGGGATCGAGGCCGGGTTCTCGCACACGACCATCCGGCACACGACCTCGGTGACACCCGCGATTTGCGTGTTGCACTGGCCGTAGCGAAACACATTGCAGGCCACGCGACGGTACGCGCAGCTGTCCTTCGCACAGTGACAACCCCCCGGGAAGTGCGTTCCCGGAACACGGTTGCAGTCTACGTAATAGCGCACCCCCTGCTCGGAGCAAAGCCGGCGACCCGCGTAATCGGTGCACATCCACCAGCCGGCTGCGAACGTTCCGGCTGGACAGCTGTTCAAACCGTCGTGGATCTCACAACAGAACGCCGTCCAACCGTCTGTGCACAGCCCGTCCGCGCAAGTTCCCGGACTGATCGCAGCCAGCGCAGAGCCTGGGTAAAGCAAATAGCGCAACGGTGCGACAGATAGCGCCGACCCGGCCACGGCGACGCGCAGCAGCAGTGTCCGGCGTGAGAATCGCCGTTCAAGAAACAACGCAGAGGAGGTCACCATACGATCGCCGACCGTCGCCGGCCCCCCCGTAGAATTGAACACAAGCCGCCAACACACTGCCACGATCCAGGCTCCGATCGAGACCACCAGCGCGATCCCGGGGTCGCTCGCCGCCAGGCTCACCAGACTCGGCGGTCCCCTCAGGGCTGCCGCCGCCGCCATTCCTGCAGACCCCACCGTTAGTCCAAGCTGGCGACCCCTTGACTGGAGCTCGTCGCGCTGCTCGCCGAAGCATTGACAACCAGCGCTGGCACCTGATCGCCACGAGCGGGCATGGGCGAAGGCAAACCCGACGAAGAGCACTGCCAGAGCAAAGCCAGAATCAGGTCCCGGCGCAGAAAGCGCCAGCACGGCGACGATGAACTCAACCAGCGAAAGGACGCGCACCGCGCCAAGCGAATGTGAGGGTGCGAGCACCACGAACTCATTGGCGGCCGACCACGGTCGACGCAGCTTGGCGCCCGCCGCGGAGAGAAGCACGAACGCCAAGACCGTCAGGACGCCCGTCTCAAACGCTGTCAGCAGCATCCTGTCCCCCTGACACGCGAAGGCTGGGCATCGGCCACACGGACGAGCCTAATCTTCAGAGCTCGCACGCACAAGGCGTCGCACTCAGCGCCAGCGCGGGTCGGGGTCATGCACGGACCCATTCGCGATTAGGCTTCATAGCGAACGGAGGAGCATCGATGGCTGACAAGAGAGCTAAAGGGCTGGCGGAGCTGATCGAGCCTCTGCTTGTCGCGCCGGGCTCGAAGGTGGTCCTGGCGAAGGACCACGACCCGGCGTTCAAGGCTGGGTGGCTGAAGAAGAAGCAAGGTGAGGAGCACCTGCAACTGAGCGTGGAGCTGCTCGCCGAGTACCAGGACCGCCTCGCCGCGCAGGACACCTACGGGGTCCTGGTCGTCCTACAGGCGCTGGATGCCGCGGGCAAGGACGGAACCATTCGTCACGTGATGAGCGGCGTGAACCCGCAGGGCGTCGCCGTTCACAGCTTCAAGGTTCCGTCGGCCGAGGAGCTGAACCACGATTTCCTGTGGCGGTATGCGCGGTGTCTCCCGGTGCGGGGGCAGATTGGCATCTTCAACCGCTCTCACTACGAGGAGGTTCTTGTGGTGCGCGTCCACCCAGAGCTGCTTGAGCGCCAGAGGCTTCCGGCGCCGGCGATGGGAGGGAACATTTGGAAGCGGCGCTACGGCGAGATCAACGATTGGGAGCGTTATCTTGTCGATAACGGCATTCGCATCGTCAAGCTGTTCCTCAACATCTCTCGCGAGGAGCAGCGCAGGCGCTTTCTGAAGCGCATCGACCTCCCCGAGAAGAACTGGAAGTTCTCAGCCAACGACGTGACTGAGCGCGCATACTGGGGTCAGTACCAGGAGGCCCTCTCGGAGATGCTCACGCACACCAGTACCGAGTGGGCTCCGTGGCACGTGATCCCAGCCGATCACAAGTGGTTTGCGCGGATCGCGGTGGGGGCCGTGCTCGTGCGCACGTTGATGGAGATCGACCCGCAGTACCCGACCGTGGATCCAAAGACGCGGCAGGCGCTGCAGCAGGCCAAGGTCAAACTCGAGGCTGAGGCGCCAAAGGGCGTCAAGCTCGACCCATTTGAAGCGGAGCAGCGACAGGCGGGTTAGTGGTTTTCACTCAGATGGGATCGTCGGCGGTTCCCGCCCACGACACGGACGCGAGTGGGGTTAGCGTGGAAGAAACATTGGTGTCCCGCCGCCAGACGGGTCTTGACGCTCTGAGTCAGAGCGAGCCCTGGCGCACGATGTTGTGCAGCTCTTCCCCGGCGCACCAGCGGACCAGCTGCTCGGCGGCCAGCGCAGCCGCGCGGGCGTGGCCGAGCGGGGAGTCTCCCGCCAGGTGTGGAGTGATCGACAGCACGCCGGGAGCGCTCCAGAGCGGATGATCGTCAGGTAGCGGCTCTGGATCTGTTACGTCGAGCACCGCTTTCAGTCGGCCGGTGCCGACCTCTGCGAGCAGGGCATCGGCGTCGACAACGGGGCCTCGGGCCGCGTTGATCAGCACTGCGCCGTCGGCCATCGCCGCAAGCTCCGCCGTCCCGATCAGCCCGCGGGTCGAATCGGTGAGCGGGGTCAACACAACCACCGCGTCCGCGCGCGGCAGCAGATCCGCCAGCTCCTGCACTCCGTGCAGATCGTCATGCGCGTGAGACGCGACACCGATCACCTCGGTGCCCAGGACACGAACCCGGGATTCGACGAGACGGCCAATCGATCCCATGCCGAGCACGAGGACCGTCCAGCCGCCAAGGTCGGTCAGGTGGCCCGAGCGCCACACGCGGTCCCGGGCGCTGGCCAGCAGGCCGGAGGACGTCCCCAGCAGAGCGCCGAGCACCCACTCGGCCACCGGCGCGTCACGCGCACCACGCGCGCTGCAAAGGGTGGCCTGCGGGGGGACGCGGTGCTCGATCCAGTCGGTCCCGGCCGACAGCACCTGCACCACGGCGAGGCGATCCAGACCCGGAAGGAGATCGGCGAACTCAGCGTCTCCCGATGGCGGCACGAGAAAGTCAACGCCGGCGAGATCGACGCCGTCCTCGATCGCCGTCACCTCCACGTCCCGGGGAGCCCGTGAACGGACGACGTCGAACGCCTGCCTGGCGGCCGCGACGCGGATTCTGCTCGCACCGGATTCCATTCTGACGACGATACCGCCCCGTTCCGAGCTCGCTGCCGCAACGCTCCGAAATGGACCCGAGAGGCAACCGGCAAGCTTTCATTCCGCGTTCCTGCGATGGCGAGAGCTGGGTTCACGGCACCGTGCCGGTTAAGTAGGACGCTAGTCGACCGCGCGAACCGTCAGTCTCACCCGGGCCGCGCCCCGGTCCGCCCGGAGCCGAAGCACCGGGGCGTGCCGGCCGGACTCGATCCTGGCGCCCGTTACGCGGACCGTGTATCCGTGCCAATAGGTGTAGGGCGGCAGCTCGATCTCCGTCGGGGCGCTGATCCCCGGCGCCACTGCGTAGCTGTATCTGAACGTGAGCGTCGCGCGATTGAACGATTGGGGGCCGGGCCTGCCGGCGGTTGCGAATGGGTACGGGACTGCCAGCGCGTGCGCCATCGCGGGATAGGGCCGGCGGGTCTGCTGATCGAGCAGGCCCTCGTCCGGTTCGCCGGCCGTCGGATCGTCCAGCTGGAGAGCCTCCCAGTAGGCCCAGGACAGATTGGCGCCGTCGGCCAGGGACACCGTCTCGGCGCTGGCCACAGTGTTGTTGGAGGCTCCGAACTCGTCCATGATCCATGGCGGACCGTCCGGCTGATCGGTGCGTGTCCGGTCACGCTCCTGCCTGGTTTGGCGTATCTGCGCCGCCACAGACCCGTACGCGTGAAAGGCGAGCGCGAGCCCGGCGAAGCGCAGCGGCTCGGTGATCCCGATCCGCTCGGGCGCCCCGTAGTTGCTGGCGCCGCTGGGCTCGAACAGCACGACATGGGTCGGATCGGCGGCTTGGATCGCGCCGATCAGGCCGTCGCGCAGCGCGGCGGGGCGGCTGGCCGCGCACGACCGCGGCTCGTGAGCGGGGCCGCCGTAGTCGCATTGGAGCTCTGAATCAAACCGCCTGGGGAGGAAGTCGTTGGGCTCGTTGATGACCTCGTAGCCGATCACGTCGGGGTCATCCCGGTAATGGCGCGCGACCGCCTGCCAGACGCGCGCGAACTGGCCCTGCAGGTCGGCGCGCACGTCGTTGGCCCAGAAGTGATGGATCGCGGTCTGCACGGCCCCGACTCCGTAGGCCTCCCCCCAGGTGATCGGGAGCGTGAACGGCTTGGGGCCGGTGCAGGTGGCCCACGCCGGGGCGCCCTCGCCGTTCCACGGCGTGGCGCCCGTGGCGTAGTAGAACGCCGAGCCCCAGACGTCCTGGTGCATGTCGATCACGACCCTGATCCCCGCCCGGGACAGCAGCGCGACGATCCGGTCGGTCCGCGCCAGGTACGCCCGCACGGTTGCCGCGTCGTAGGGGTCGGCGTTGCGCAGCGACGGAAACGGCGTGCCACGCCGATGGGGGGCGCAGTAGCGAGGGTCGTTCGGACCGACGGCCGCCGGACCCGGCTCCAGCCCCTCCCAAACGATGCCCAGCCGCACGATGTTGAAGCCGAGCCGCGTGAGGGTCCGCGCGTCGGCCGCGGTGAACCGGCGCGCGGGATCCCTGGCCGCGGGCGATAGCACGTACGCCAGCCTCGGCCCCTGGGCGGGGCCGACGCACGGGGTTCCCGCGGCCGGTGTCGGCTCCGCGCCGCCGCCGCACTTGGCCACCAGGTTGACACCGTGAAGCTCCAGCCGTCGCCCGAATTGGTCGGTCAGATACGGACCGCCCCGCGCCTGAACGATCCCCGCGTTCGCCCAGCCCCCCACCCCGGTCGTCGCGCGCGCCGTGCCCGCCGTCGCCGTCCCCAGCACGATCACAGCGGCCAGCGCGAGTACCCATGATCGCCCGGTCAAGGGATCCACTGTAAGCCAACGTCGAGGTAGGCCAACTGCTCATCCTCGGCGGCACGCTTGACTGCGCGCGCCGGCGCTTCGCGGGCAGTCGCGAGCTCGGAGATAGTTGTCAACGCTTGACCGCGAGACCTCAAGCTCCCGGGCGATGTCGCTCATCCCGATCTCCAGCGGTGCCAGCCGTGTGCGACAGCACTCGGACGTCTGAGGGCGCAGCCTTGAGCCCGACGGTCGACCCTTCCACGATCGCAGGTTGGCCATTGCTGTGGGGCTGGGTCTGAATCGTGAAGCGCGCGAGGCGGATCAGCAGGCCGCCACGGTTGGCCCGCACGCTGACGACGATGTCGGTAAGGGTGCTGGACGCCGGGTCGGCGAGCTCCAGCTCCCACGGGTAGACGGCGATCTGCACCGGACCCTCGGCCGGAGTGGAGCTCGCCAGCTCACCGCCGCCGCTGAGCCGCACGCGGGATCCCGACGGAACGCGTCTGGCGGCGCCGTCCAGGACGTTGGCGCCGGAGAGTGCGGCGACCATCACGTTGGCTGGGTTGTGGAGCAGTTCGTCGGCCGTGGCGACTTGCACCAGGCGCCCGTTGTCGAGCACGCCGATCCGCGCGGCCAGCGCGGTGGCTTCGTCGAAGGCGTGGGTGACGAGCAGCGTCGGGAGCTTCAGCTGCTGCAGTATGTCGGCCAGCTCGTTGCGCACCTGCTGGCGCGTGATCGCGTCCAGAGCGCCGAACGGCTCGTCGAGCAGCAACACGCGGGGTTCCCGGGCGAGTGCACGGGCCAGCGCCACACGCTGGCGCTCGCCGCCTGAGAGCTGACGCGGATGCGCGCTTGCGAGGTGTGCGATCCCCAGACGCTTCAGCAGGTCAGGCCGGTCGCGCTTACCCGCAAAGCGCACGTTCCCGGCGACGGTGAGGTGCGGAAACAGCCCGTAATCCTGGGGTAGATAGCCCACCCGCCGGCGTTCCGCGCTCAGCGCAATGCCCGCATCGGCGTCGAACCAGACCTCGGCTCCGAGGGCGATGCGGCCGGCCTGGGGGCGCTCGAGGCCCGCGATCGTGCGCAGCAGCGATGTCTTGCCAGAGCCCGACGGCCCGACCAGGGCGATTGTCTCCGCACCGACGCTCAGCGCGGCGCGAAGATCGAACGCGCGCCGAGGGAGGGTGATGTCGATGTCGAGGAGAGCCATGAGCGCGCGAGCAGCTTGGAGGTGAGCAGAATCGCGGCGCTGACGATTATGAGCAGCACGCCGATCGCGATCGCCTGGTCGAGGTTGGCGTCGAACAGTGAGTAGACGGCAAGTGGAAGCGTCTGAGTGGTCCCCTGGAAGCTACCGGCAAACAAGATCGTCGCGCCGAACTCGCCGACCCCTCGGGCGAAGGCGACCGCGGCCGCCGCGCCAAGCCCGCCCGCCGCCAACGGGATCGCCACCCGCACCATCCGGCGAAGCGGTCCGGCCCCCAGGGTGCCCGCGACATCGATCAGGGTGCAGTCAACGGCCTCGAACGCCGCGATCGCCCCACGCAGATAGAACGGACTCGCGACAAAGGTGATCGCGATCACCACGGCGCCCTGGGTGAAGGCAAGATCGATCCCGAGCGCGGTGATCGTGCGCCCCAACAGCCCGAAGCGGCCGAATGCAACCAACAGCGCCAGGCCGGCCACCGCGGGTGGCATCACCAACGGCAGCTCGACCAGCGTGATCACCACGCTGCGTCCGGGGAAGCGCCGGCGAGCCAGAACGTAGGCGAACGGTGTGCCGAACCCGATCATCAGAGCGAACGAGATGACGTTGCACTTCAGCGAGACCTTGATCGCGTCTGTGGCGACTCTCGTCCCGAAGCCGTTGATCAGATCGTGGACCGGCTGGTAAGTCACCAGCGCGACGATTGGCACAAGCAGAAAGGCCATCACGACGGCCACCACGACGGTCACCGTCACGGCGACCGCCAAACGCCCGAGCGTGGAAATCCACCACACTCGGGCACCGCCGCCGTCGCCTGGAACGCCGCGGCCGGCGGCGGCCCTCACGACTTGCCGAAGCCGGCCGCCTTGAGCGCCGCCTGGCCCTTGGCCGACAGCACGGTCGCCACGAATGCCTTCGCCGCGGTCGGATTCTTGGTCGACTTGACGACCGCGATGAAGTCTTCGGTGCCCGGCTTCGCCGCCGCCGGCAGCCTGACCACCTTCACCTTGCCCTTCGCGGCGTCGGCGTCAGTGATGTAGACGAAACCGGCGTCGGCCTGGCCCGTGGCGACCTCCGCCACCGTCTGCGTCACATCGGTCGTCTGACTGACCACGTTCTTCATCGCGGCGGTCGTGATCCCCAGATTCGCGAACGCGGTCCGGGCATAGTCGCCGCACGGCACCGTGGCATTGCAGATCACGAGCTTGACGCCCTTCTTGGTGATGTCCATGACCGAGGTGATGTGAGCCGGGTTGCCGTTCGGCACGATCAGCACAAGCGTGTTGGTGGCGAACTCCACCGGCTTGGTCACGAGCTTCTTCGCGTACAACATGGCCGGATCCTTCGGGCTTGCCGCCGCGTACACGTCAGCCGGGGCACCCTGCTCGATCTCCGTGGCGAGCGCGC
Source organism: uncultured Actinomycetes bacterium (assembly GCA_937888775.1). The sequence continues at coordinate 73,511 of CALAQT010000067.1, forward strand.
CCGACCCCCCGAACGAGTACCTGGCGTTCGGATCGATCATCGGGAAGACCTTGGTCAGCGACGCGGCCGCGAGCACGGTCGGGTTCGAGCCACCGGTTGGGGTTGCCGACGCCGAGCTCGTCGCCGATGCGGACGTGGTCGCCGATGCGGACGTGGTCGCCGATGCGGACGTGGTCGCCGATGCGGACGTGGTCGCCGGTGAAGACGTGGTCGCTGCCTTGGAGGTCGCGGAGCTTGAGCTCCCGCTGCTCCCGCAGCCCGCGATCAGAGCTGAGATTCCGATCGCCGCGGACGCGGCAGCGGCTCGTCTGACTGGGTTTGCGCTCAACACCTGGACAACCTCCTGAATGTCTCAACCTGGTACGACAGAATCCGGGCACTCTACTAGAATCCTGGCAATGCCCGGGACTTTCCTTCGCGAGCGCCGTCTGGAATGCGGACTTACGCAGACCGAGCTGGCCGCGCGGGCAGGCGTCAGCCGCCAACTCGTGGCGGCGGTTGAGGCAGATCGCAACACGCCGGCCGTAGATGCCGCAATCGGCCTCGCGCGCGCATTGGCGACCAGCGTCGAGGAGCTGTTCGCCAGCCGGCCACGCCAAGTCGTCGCTGCGCTCGGCGGTCGACTGCGCGACGGCGTGGCCGTCCGGGTAGGCCGGGTAGCCGACCAGCTTGTCGCCGCCGAGCTCGCCGATCACGGCATCGCCGGAGCGACCTGGGCAAAGCCCGACGGCGTGCTGGGCGACGGCGAGCTGCGACTGTTTCCCGGCGCGGTCCCAGCCGGCGTGGTGCTGGCGGGGTGCGATCCCGCCCTTGGTGTGGCTGAGGCCCTGCTCGCCGGACTCGGCCCGCAGAGTCTGCTCGCCATCTCCGCCGCCAGCGGGACCGCGCTGCGCGCGTTGCGGCGAGGGGGCGTACACGCCGCGGTCGTCCACGGCCTCCCCCACGAGCTTCCCGAGCCGCCCATCCCGGTCATACGCTGGCATCTGGCGCGCTGGCAGGTTGGGCTCGGCGTGTCACGCAAGCTCCGCGATCACTCGTTCGAGGCCGTGCTTCGCAGCAACGTGCCAGTTGCGCAGCGCGACCCGGCCGCCGCCAGTCAGCAGGCGTTCGAGCGCGCGCGAGTCGCCGCCGGGGTCGAGGCTATCTCAGCTGGTCCGCGCGCGAGCGGGCACCTTGATGCCGCCCGCATCGCCGCAACCCTGGACGGGGCGGCAGTCACCACCGAAGGCGCCGCCGGAGCTTTCGGCCTACGCTTTCTCGGCTTGGAAGACCACGTTGTAGAGGTCTGGATCGCGCAACGCTGGAGCGACCACCCGGGCATCAGCGCGCTCGGAGAGGTTCTCGCCGCCCGAGCCTTCACCGCACGGGTGGCCCACTTTGGCGGCTATGACCTGACCCACTGCGGCGAGCGCGTCACCGCAGCGGCGGACGCATAGACAAGCGCCGCTCGCTCCGCGTCTCGAAGGTCAGCGCTGGACGGTTAGGCTGTGACGATGCACTGGCAGTGGCCCGTCGGCGCTGGCCTGGCTTTCCTGCTCGCAGTCGTCACCACGCCGGCCGGTGTCTCAGGCGCCGTGCTGTTGCTCCCGATCCAACTCAGCGTCCTTCACGTCTCCAGTCCCGCGGTCACTCCGACCAATCTGCTGTTCAACGTGGCGTCCACCCCTGGTGGGCTGATCCGCTTCGCTCGCGAGAGCCGCATCGGAGGGCCGCTGACAGGTCTGCTGGTCGCTGGAACGCTACCGGGCGTCGTCGCCGGCGCGATCCTGCGCGTGGAGCTGCTCCCGGGGTCGCGCAGCTTCACTCTCGTCGCCGCGCTCGTGCTGCTCCCGGTTGGACTCTGGCTTCTGCTCGGAGCTCAGCGACTCAAGCCCGCCCGGCCCGAGCCCACGGCGCATCACCGTCGCCTGATCTGGCTCCTGGCGCTGACGGTCCGGACGGTGGGAGGCATCTACGGCATCGGCGGCGGCTCGCTGCTGGCCCCGATCCTGATGGTGATGGGCTATTCCGCCTATGAGGTCGCTCCGGCCGCCCTATCGGCGACGTTCCTTACTTCGGCCGCCGGCATCGCCGCCTACCAGATCCTGCAGCTCACACACCACGGCCCGATCGCGCCGCAGTGGATCCTCGGAGCGTTCCTCGGTGCCGGTGGCTTTCTCGGGAGCTACTGCGGCGCGCGCCTGCAGCGACGCCTGCCCGAGGCCTCGCTTCGGCGCCTGCTCGGATTGATCGCCTCGCTCGTCGCGCTTCGCTACTTCCAGACCGCAACGTCGACCCAAACCTCCGCTCAGGGAGCTGGCGCGCACGCCGATCATCAGAAGCACCGTGGCTGACACTCAAGCGCAACGACGGCGGCGCCGCAGCCCAGGTCGGAAGCGCTGATGAAGCCGTTCGGCGAAGGCACCGAAGATCAGTTCGGGCTCCTGACGCGCGAGGAGTGCGTCAGCCCACGGTGCTGAGCACCGGGGTGAACGCCGGCTGCTCGCCCAGCGGCCGCACGTCGACGGCCACGACCTTGTACTCCGGACAGGAGGTGTTCACGTCGGCCGACTGTCCCACCAGCAGATTGGTGCGTGCTTCGGGAAAGTGAAACGAGGTGAACACGTGCCCGGGCTCGATCCGCTCGGTGACCCGGGCGTGGAGCTCGGTACGCCCCACCCTGCTTCGCACCGACACCTTGTCACCCTCGGAGATCCACAGCCGCGCCGCGTCGAGGGGATGGATCTCCAGCCAGTCACGGTCGACCAGTTCGACGTTGTGCGTTCGCCGGGTCATCGTGCCGGCGTTGTAATGCTGGAGCACGCGGCCGGTCACCAGCACCAGCGGGAACTCCTCGTCGGCAGCGTCGCCGGGAGCCTTATAGGGCAGGGCAGCGAACTGCCCCCGTCCCCCGGGCCGGTCGAATGTGGTGTCGTACAGCGTCGGAGAGTCGCTGCCGTCGGCTCGCACCGGCCACTGCAGCCCGCGGCGTCCCAGCCGCTCACGACTGAGGCCCGCATAGGCCGGGGTCAGGCGGGCGATCTCGTCCGTGGTGTCCCACGGCGTCTGCCAGCCAATCTCGTGGCCGAGCATGCGTGAGACCGTGGTGAGGATCTCGAAGTCGGTCTTGGCGCCGCCGGGCGGGTCGATCGCCGGCTCGACGACCTGAAAGCGCCGCTCCGCATTGGTGAACGTGCCCGACTTCTCCAAGAACGACGATGCCGGGAGGATCACGTCGGCGTACTTGGTGGTCTCGTTCTCAAAGATGTCCTGGCAGACCACGAACTCGAGGCTCTCCAGGGCGGCCGTGACGTGCGCGGTGTCCGGGTCGGTCTGGGCCACGTCCTCACCGAAGATGTACATCGCCTTGAGGTCACCGGCGATCGCGGCATCGAACATCTGCGGGATCGTGTAGCCCTTCTGTCGTGACAGGTTGACCCCCCAGGCCTGCTCGAAGGAGCGCGCGGTCTCCTCGTCGCTGACGGGTCGGTAGGCCGTGTAGGTGTCGGGCAGGGCGCCCATGTCCGAGGAGCCCTGCACGTTGTTCTGGCCGCGCAGCGGCAGCAGCGCCGAGCCGGGCTTGCCCACCTTGCCCGTCATCATCGCCAGGTTGCACAGCAGCTGCACGACCTCGGAGCCGTACTTGTGCTCGGTGACCCCCAGGCCCCACAGCAGCGAGCCGCTCTCCGCCTCGCCGTAGATGTGTGCGGCGTGCTCCAGATCGGAGGCGGGAATCCCGGTGATCTCCTCAACGGCGCCGGGGTCGTATAGCTCGAGCAGTTCCTCGAGGGCCTCGTAGCCCTCGGTGCGTCCGGCGATGAACTGCTCGTCGGTCAGTCCGTCGCGGCGCACGACATGACACAGGCCGAGCACGACTGCGGCGTTGGTCCCCGGACGCGGCGAGAGGTGCAGCACCCCGTAGTCGGCGAGCTCGATCCGGCGCGGATCGATCGTGATCAGCTTGCAGCCGCGCAGGGCGGCCTGCTTGATCCGGGCGCCGACGACCGGATGACCCTGGGTGGGGTTGACGCCCAGCATCAGCGCGACCTCGGCGTGGTCGATGTCGGTGAACGATCCCGTGGCGCCCGAGAGGCCGAACGACCGGCGCAGCGCGAACGAGGTCGGCGAGTGGCAGACGCGCGAGCAGTTGTCGATGTTGTTGGTCCCGATCGCCGCCCGCATCAACCGGGCCATCGCGTAGCAGTCCTCGTTGGTCGCGCGCGACGACGCCAGGCCGGCGATCGCGTCCGGGCCGTGCTGCGCCTTGATCCGTGACAGCTCTGAGACGATGCGCTGCAGCGCCTCGTCCCAGCTGGCGACGCGGAACCGACCGCCCTCCCGGATCAGCGGTGAGGTGAGACGATCACGGGCCCGGGTGAACTGATGGGCGAAGCGGCCCTTCAGGCACGTGTGGCCCTCGTTGGCGGGACCATCCAGAGCCGGGCTGATCGAAACGATCCGTCCCTGCTTGGCGTGCGCCTCCAGTCGACACCCGACACCGCAGTAGCCACACGTGGTGGTGACCGAGAAATCAAAATCATTATTAATCATGTTTTTGTCACCTCTACTCAGATCGTAGACGCTTGCGCAAACGTGGTCCGGGCTCTGAGACGATCGGAACACGGGCCGCACCATTGGCGGGGAGCAGGGTTATCTCGGTGATCGCGTCGGTCGGGCAGGTGTCGGCGCACGCGCCGCAGGAAACGCAGGTCGAGTCGGTAAAGCCGCTGTCCAGACCCGCCGTGATGTTCGCCTCAAAGCCGCGCCCGGTGGCGGTCAGGGCAAACGCCCCTTGGACCTCGTCGCACGCGCGCACACACCGTCCGCAGGAGATGCACAGCTCGTGCTGGAAGGCCAGATACGGGTGGCGCAGATCGTGATCGGTCTGATGCTGGGCGCCCGGCCAGCGCGGCTCGCCGACCTCCAGAGCCGCCGCGACCTGCGCCAGCTCGGTGTGCGCCGCCGGCGCCTGGGGCAGTTCGGATAGGACCAATTCGACCACTGCGGTCACCACCCGGCGGGCGGTGGCATCGCCGGTGTCGATCACCATTCCGTCGCGGCACTGGGTGGTGCAGGCCGGCAGCGGCTTGGGCGATCCCTGCACGCCGACCAGGCATACGCGGCAGGCGCCGAACGGGGCTTGGCGCTCGTCGAAGCACAGCGTCGGCACCCACGAGCCGACGGCCGTGGCCGCGTCCAGGATCGTGGCTCCGGCCTGGACCTCCGCTTCGGTTCCGTCGATCTCGACGCGCATCAGGCGAGCCCGAGCTCGTCGGGGAAATGGGCCAGCAGGCTGCGCAGCGGCGCCGGCATACCGCTGCCGTGAGCGCACAGGCTGCTGAGCTCAAGCGCTTCGAGCAGCTCCTCCAGCCGCCCGCGTTGCACGGGAACCTCCGCCGCGAACATGTCGTGGGCACGCTGCAGTCCGATCCGGCACGGGAAGCACTTTCCGCAGCTCTCGTGGGCGCCGAAGCGCAGCAGGTGACGGGCGACGTCGCGCATGTTCATCGTGTCGTCGAAGGCGAGGATGCTCCCGTGCCCCACCATGCACCCCTCGGCGGCGAGCGCATCGAAGTCGAACAGGGTGTCCAGCCGTGAGGCGGGCAGGATCCCGCCCAGCGGACCGCCGATCTGGACGGCCTTCAGCGTGCGGCCGTCCCGCAGACCGCCGGCCACGTCCTCGCACAACTCCCTGACCGAGAGCCCGAACGGGACCTCGTAGACGTTGGGTCTGACGAAGCGCTCGTTGAAGCACACGAGCTTGCTGCCGGTGGTCTTGACATCGGGGCTGAGCGCCCGGTACGCGTCAGAGCCACGGGCGGCGACGAACGGGATGTTGGCCAGCGTCTCGGTGTTGTTGACGACCGTCGGCCGGCCCAGGATCCCACGCTCGGCCGGGAACGGCGGCCGGGCCGACACGGTTCCGCGCAGCCCCTGCAAGCACGCGAGCAGCGCCGTCTCCTCGCCGACCACGTAGGAGCCGGCTCCCTCCAAGACCATGATGTCGAAGTCAAAGCCAGTACCGAGGATGTTGCGTCCCAGCCATCCGTCCGCCCGGGCCCGCTCGATCTCGGCGTCGAGGCGCGGCTTGGAAAGCGGGTACTCCGACCGGGTCATGATGAAGCCGTGCGCGGCGCCGACAGCGAATCCCGCCAGCGCCATGCCTTCCAGCACCAGCGCCGGATTGCGCTCCATCAGGTACTTGTCGATATAGGAACCAGGATCGCCCTCATCGCCGTTGGCGACGATGAACTTCTCCTCACCAACCGCCGCGCGCGTGAAGCGCCACTTCGTGCCGGCGGGGAATCCGGCGCCGCCACGGCCGCGCACCTCGGCCGCCTCGACGTCATCCAGCAACGACTCCGGGGTCAGCTCGGTCAGCGCCCGCCGCAGCCCTGACCAGTCCCCGGGGCGGGTGAGTACCGGCTCGGCGAGCCGCGTCTCCCACTCCGGCTCGGCGGCCGGTCGGGTGGCGCCGGCCAGAACGCGCGCGACGACACCCGGGCCGGCGTCGACGACGTCTCCGTCGCGGACGGTGGGGGCGCTGTGGCAGAAGCCCAGGCAGACGGTCTCGGCCAGCGAGACGGTGCGGTCGGCGCGGCGCTCGCCGAGCGCGAGCCCGAGCCCTTCGCTGACCGCGTCCACGTGGGAGCCGCCGGTGGTCGCGAAGCAGGCCGTGCCGGTGCATACCCGCACATGGCGAGCGCCGCGGGGGATGATCAGGTCGTCGTAGAAGCTCGACACGCCGTAGACGGCCGCCTCGGGCAGCCCGGAGAGCTCCGCGGCGCGCCGCCGGTCCTCATCGGTGAGCTCGCCGTGATCGTCCACGGCCTCCTTGAGCACGTCCAGGGCGGTGGGCGCCTGGAAGACGTGATGACGGCGGATCAGCTCAACGAGGTTCTGCGACACCGTGCTCCTGACGTTTGGTGAAGTCTGTCGTACGCATCCGTCCACCCTGAACAGCACGTCAAACATCGCTTCCCAGGGTAACTGAGCGACAACGGTCCACGCAACGCGGGGGAGCAGCATCGACTCTGAATCGGACAAATTGATGCAAGAAACCGTCGAACAGGCGGCCGAGCACGCCGAGCGGTCAGTAGAGCATCGCCAGGAGACCACAGCGCCGGACGGCGTAGTCGCAGGACGCCGCGGGCGCGCGGAGCGCGGAGCGCGGAGCGCGGAGCTCGACAAAGGACCGCATGACCGAATCAGCCACTTACAAGATCGTCGAGATCGCCGGCACCTCGCCTGAGAGCATCGCCGAGGGCGTGGCTGCCCTTTTCGCGGTTTGGGCTTGAAATCTTGCGCCGGGAAGAACCTTGCCGGCCGCGGCGTCCTACCTGTATGCCGGTCCCCATCGATACCCAGGAGGCATGTCCATGTTGCGCAGACCAATCTCGATTGCGCTGATCGCCGCGCTCGCCGGGCTCGCCACGGCCCTGATCGCTCCGCTGGGCGCCGGTGCCAGATCCGGGTCGACCGAGATCCAGATCCGGAGCACCGCGCTGGGCAAGGCGCTGGTCAACGGCTCGGGATTCACCGTGTACGTGTTCAGCCGTGATGGGCGAGACCGGGATATGTGCGTCCGCATCAGCGGCTGCGCGGGGATCTGGCCGGCGGTCAGGACGGCCGGTGCTCCGAGCGCGGGGCCCGGGGTCAAGCGCTCGCTGCTGGGCACGATCAAGCTGGCCCACGGCGTCAAGCAGGTGACCTATGCCGGGCATCCGCTGTACACCTACTCGGGCGACAGCTCACGCGCCGCGACGAGCTATGTCGGTGCCAGCCAGTTCGGCGGCAGTTGGTCTGCGATCACCGCCGCTGGCAAGCTCCTGAAGTGACCCCGGCTGGCGCGCGCAATAGTGCGTCTAAAGACCCCGGGCGAGGTGATAGTAGGACTGATTCCAGCGCAGCTCGTCGGCAAACCGCCCGATCCTCGTCTCGGCGTCGATCACGACCAGCTCCAACCCCGCGATCTGGGCAAAGTCCCGCAGCGGCTCCAGGCCGAGTGCTGTCGTCAGAACGGTGTGATGCGAGCCGCCGGCGATCAGCCACGCCTCCGCGGCGGTGCTAAGCCCCGGACGCGGCGTCCAGACCGCTCGAGCCACCGGCAGCCGGGCAAGCTCGGCGTCGGGCTCGACGATGTCGACCTCGTTGACGATCAACCGCAGGCGCCCGCCCATGTCGACCGCGCAGATCACCACGGCGGGGCCCGGCGCGGCGGTGAACACGAGTCGGACCGGATCCTCCCGGTCGCCGATCGAGAGCGGGTGCACCTCGCAGCTCGGGCGCTGGCCGGCGATCGAAGGACACACCTCGAGCATGTGAGCGCCTAGCACCTTCTGGCCTCCGGGCCCAAGGTGGTAAAGGTAGTCCTCCATGAACGAGGTCCCGCCCTCCAGACCCTCGGCCATCACCTTCATGATCCGCAGCAACGCCGCTGTCTTCCAATCGCCCTCGGCCCCGAATCCGTAGCCCTCGGCCATCAACCGCTGCACGGCGATGCCCGGCAGCTGCCTCAGCTCCCCCAGATCCTCGAACGTGTCGGTGAACGCCGCAAATCCTCCCTCCTCCAAGACGAAGCGCAGGCCCGCTTCGATCCTCGCCGCCACCTGAAGCGATTCACGTCGGTCGCCACCTGAGCGCAGCTCAGGTGCCAACTCGTAGCGAGCCTCGTATTCGTCCACCAACCCGTCGACGACGTCCTGCGCGGCGCCGGAGACCGCCCGGCCGAGCACGTCTATGCCGTATCCATTGACCGTCACGCCAAGTTGCAGCTGGGCGCCCACCTTGTCGCCCTCGGTGACCGCGACGTTTCGCATGTTGTCGCCGAAGCGCGCCACCTCCAGACCCCGGGCCTCACGCCAGCCACAGGCCGCGCGCGACCAGGTCCCGATCCTAGACTGCACCTCGGGATCGGCCCAGTGTCCGACGATCGTTTTGCGCGCGATCCGCAGGCGGGTCTCCAGGTACCCGAACTCGCGGTCGCCGTGGGCGGACTGGTTGAGGTTCATGTAGTCCATGTCGATCTGCGTCCAGGGCAGGTCGCGGTCGAACTGGGTGTGCAGATGCAGCAGCGGCTTGCGCAGCGAGGTCAGCCCGCCGATCCACATGCGAGCCGGGGAGAAAGTGTGCATCCAAGCGATCACCCCCACGCACTGTTGGTCGGAGTTGGCCTCGGATAGCGCCCGGCGGATCGAGTCAGGGTCGGTGAGCGCCTTGCGGTGGACGACGGAGACGGGAATCGCCTCGCTGGCGTCAAGCGCGCGCACGATCTGCCGCGAATGCTCGTCCACCTGCTCCAGTGCCTGCGCTCCGTAGAGATGCTGGCTACCGGTGAGAAACCAAACGCAACCTTGCTCGCCGTTCATCGAACCTCCATCCTGTCACGAGCTGCACGAGCCAGCTAACAGTCAACCTCTCAATGAGGGTTATGCTTGCGTCTGCGGAAGGTGTATCCACTGTCCAGGAAAGATCAAGTTGGGGTCCCCCGTTCCGATCCGCGCTGCGTTCGCGTCCCAGATCGCCACGACCTCGCGCTCGATCTGCGCGTTGCCGACGTCGGCCCCGAGCACTCGGCCGGCGATCCGCCACAGCGAGTCGCCCGAGCGCACCGTGATCCAGCCACCGGTGGAAGCGGCGACCGACTGATGCTTGGCCGGGCGCACGGACGCCGGACGGGTCAGCGGAGCGCCGCGGTCGACGACGGTGACCACCCGGACCATCTGACCCCGGCTGCCGATTACGATCGCCGAGTAGGCGACGTCCGGCACCAGCTTTACGCCCTTGACCGACACCAGGGGGGCGCTATCGCCGGCCCGCATCGCTGACAGCGAGTGCACGCCGGGATTGACCGACAGGTAGGGCGTCGCCTGGGTGAAGTTCAGACGCTGATCGACAACCTTGGAGTCCAGCTCCAGCTGCGGGCTGCCCAGCTCGGGGGCCGCGTGGATCACGCGGACGAGGCTCGTGCCGGGCTTCCCGGCCTCAGCCTTGTAGACGCCCAGGACCACGCCCTTGGTCTCGGCCAGGGCGACCATGTCGTACGCCCCTGAGCCAATCGTGGCGCTGCCCTGCGCCAGCGTGCTGCCGCCACTGCCGACCAGCGTCCAGTGGAAGCGGCCCGAGCGAACGCTGCGCCACGGCGTCGTCTGTCCAAAGCTGACCGTGCCAAGCTTGGTTTCGCCGGAGCCGAAGTCGACTTCGACCGCTGCGCGCCCAGCGCCGGGCACCCCGTGCACGAAGCGCACAACTGCTTTGGCCAGCGACTCAGCCGGCATCAGGAGCCAAGCACAGAGGCCTAGCGCTAAAGGTGCCAGACTTCTGCGAAACACCCCTTTTCATTCGCCTTCTTGATGCATTCCCTTGCATCACGCGAGGTTAGCAGCGTGACCATCAATCCGACTACAGGAGCATCATCCCCTGGATGACGACGGTCGCCACCCAGCGCTTGATCGACGCGGCCGCCGCGCTTGAGGAAGCTGACCGAGCGCTGCTCAACCTGCTCGTCACCCGTGGGCTCGACAACGACGCGCTCGCCCGGACGCGCTCGCCCGGCTGGCGCGCGTGAACGCCGCGGCGATCGTCGCTCGCCGTGAGCGGATCGTGCACCGGCTCAGCGATCAGCTCGGCCTCCCGCCGGACCAGGTCCGCGACGCGCTGGACGAAATCCGGGTCGCAGCGCTCCAGCCGCCCGCCGATGCCGAGCCGGACACGCCGGCGAACGGAAACGTCGCGGCGCCGCTAGCGGGAACGCCCCCGTCCGCGGACACCCCACCGCCCGGTGCGTTGCCCGCAGCATCCGACGGTGCCTTGGGCGCCGCCGGTGACGTTGCCGTGCCCGAGCAGACCGGCCCGTCGGAGCATCGCTCAAAGCGCAAGCTGCTGGTCACCGCGGCGGTCGCCGGGCTGGGGATTGCCGCGGTGGTGATCGTCCTGCTGGGGTCGGCGTCAACCAAGCACGCTCGCCACGCCCCGGTCACGAGCTCAACCGCGACCGCGCCCACCCCGTCGACCTTGACAGCGGCTGGTCCTGCCGCGATCACGACGCCGGCGCACCCCAAGCAGCCGGGCCACGATCGCCCGGCTGCGGGCGCTTACCGGCAGCGCTTGGCCACCCTGCTCGGCGGAGCGTTGCACGCCGCCGGGTCGGTCGCCCTCGCCGGCACCGCGGCGCATCCCCGGCTGACGCTGCAGATCACGGGCCTGATCGGCGCCCACAACGGCCATTACGAAGCGTGGCTCTACAACTCGATTCTGGACTCCGTGCCACTAATCCGGCTGCGTTACGGGGTCGCGAACTTCACTGTCGCGCTCCCGCGCGACTACCGCCGCTACCAGTGGATCGACATCTCCTTCCAGCCTCCCGGGATGGTCAACGACAGCGGCGAGTCGGTGATGCGCGCCAGCCTGCCCGGCTCACGCACGCTGACCGTCACCTCTGTTGCAGCAGGCTGATCCGCAGGCCTCGCCGATAAGACTGACGGTGAAGCTGAGCTTGAGGTTACCGGCCGGTGCTATCGAGCTAGTCGCACGGCCAGGGGCTCGAGCCTGGCGATCACGTCGAAGTACCGTGAAGGCATCAGTCGGGCCAGAGCGTCCAAGGCATAAGCGTCGGGACCGACGAGGATCCGGCTCTTGCCCGCCTTCACGCCGCGGTGGATGGTCCGTGCGGCACGCTCCGGGGTGGTCGACGCCATCGCCTCGAACTGCCGCGCGGCCTCGTCGTGGGTCATGTCCGGGTGCAGCGGATGTCCATGGTAGCGCGCGTTGTGGGCGATATTCGTCTTCACCCCCCCGGGATGCACCGTCACCGCCCGGACTCCGGTGCCACGAAGTTCCTGGCGCAGCGAGTCGGTGAAGCCTCGCACGGCGAACTTGGAGGCACAGTAGGCACTCTGGTAGGGCATCCCGAGCAGCCCGAACACGCTAGAGGTGTTGACGATCACGCCCGAGTTCTGGCGCATCAGGATCGGCAGGAACGCCCGCACGCCGTTGACGACACCGCCGAGGTTGATCTGCAGCACCCATTCGTCGTCCTCCACGGCGGCCTCCGCGACGCTCTGCGAGGTCGACACCCCGGCGTTGTTGAACACCATCCCCAGCGGCGCCGGGGCCCAGTCGGCGATCTCGGCGGCAAATCCCAACTGCGCGTGACGATCCCGGACGTCAAGTTGGCGGACCAGGACCGGACCGCCGATCAGCTCGGCGGTCTCGGCGAGACCCTGCTCGTCCTGATCGACGATCGCCACCGGACAGCCGTGGGCGGCCAGGCGCTGCGCGACGGCGCGACCGATTCCTGACGCGGCGCCCGACACGAACGCGGTCAGGCCATCGACGGGTACCTTGGCCTTGGGCATGCGGTGACCCACTGTGGCGAACTTCAGACCTCGACGCGCTCGGGAGCCGGCGCGGCCTGTTTGGAGCTCGTGAGATAGTCCCCGGGCTGAAACTCACGCAGGCGCCGTTGGTAGGCTCGGACGCTGCCCGGCCACAGCGTCGAGTTGCGGCCGGTCGCGTCGGTGTACCAGCTCAGACAGCCGCCAGCGGTCCAAACGCTGCCCTCGGTGCCCTTGTCCACGTCGGCCACCCAGCGCGCTTGCGCTGCCGGAGTGGGCTCCAGCCAACCGATCGCGTTGACGCGCCGGTGGGCCAGCGCCTGGCGGATGTAGGCGACCTGGGCCTCGATCATCAGCAGTACCGAATTGTGGCCGAGGGCGGTGTTGGGACCAAGCAGCAGGAACAGGTTGGGAAAGCCGCTGACCGCGACGCCAAGGTGGGCCCTCGGACTTCCTTGCCAGCTTTCGGCCAGCGTCTGGCCGCCGCGGCCGACGATCCGGTGGCTGATCGGCTGGTCGTTGACCTGAAAGCCGGTGCCGAAGATGATCGTGTCCACCGAATGCTGGACGCCGTCGCGGTCCACGATCCCGTCCGCAGTGACCTCGGCAATGCCCGAGCTCACGAGCTCGGCATTGTCGGCACAGATCGCCGGATACCAGGAGTTGGAGCCGAGCACGCGCTTGCACCCCAGGCGATAGTTCGGGGTGAGCCGCTCACGCAGTTGGGGATCGGGGACCTGAAGTGCGATGTGGGCCCGAGCGCGGCGCTCGGCTACGCGCATCAGCGACGGGTGGCTGAAGCCGAAATGCAAGCTCTCCAGCAACGAGAAGACGGCCTTGCGGTAGGCATGCAGCAGTCCGGGATGGCGTTGGAAGCGTTGCCGCCAGCGCTCGGGCACGCGGGGGTTTGATCGCGGAAGCACCCATGGTGGGGTGCGCTGGAAGACGTGCAGCCGTGCCACCTGCGGCTGGATCTCGGGCACGAACTGGATCGCCGAGGCGCCGGTGCCGACCACGGCGACGCTGCGGCCCTCCAGGTCATGATCGTGATCCCAGCGCGCGGAGTGGAAGATCTTCCCGCCGAACCGCTCAATACCGGGCAGCTCGGGGATCGCGGGATCGGCGAGGCCACCGGCTCCGGAGATCAGCACGTCCGCCGTCAGCGTGCCCCGGCTGGTCTCAAGCCGCCAGCGCTCGTGCTCGTCATCCCAGCGCGCTGAGCGCAGATCGTGCCCGAAGCACAGGCGGGAATCCAATTCGTGGCGCGCGACGACCTCGCGCATGTAGTCCCAGATCTCCGGCTGCTCGGCGAATGCCCGGCTCCACCGTGGATTCTGGGCCTCGCTCCATGAGTACAGGACGCTGGGGATGTCACAGGCGCAGCCCGGATACGTGTTGTCTCGCCAGGTGCCGCCCAGATCATCGGCGCGCTCGAGCACGACAAAATCCGAGTGCCCGTCCTGCTCGAGCGCGATCGCCATCCCCAGGCCGGAGAACCCGGAGCCCACGATTGCGAACTCCACGTGTCGATCGTCATCGGGCAATTGTTCGGGCTTCTCCGTTTCGCGCTCCTGGTACATTCACGTACCGCTGGTGCGCCAGCATACCAGCCCGCCCCCGGCAGCCGCTCCCGGCAGCCCGCTCCCGGCAGCCCGCTCCCGGCAGCCCGCTCCCGGCAGCCGCTCCCGGCAGCCGCTCCCGGCAGCCGCTCCCGGCAAGCCGCTCCCGGCAAGCCGCTCCCGGAGCTAGAACAGCGCGCCGGCGAGGATCGCCTTCACCGTCGCCCCGGCGCTGGCGCGCAGCTCGCGCATGTCTCGGCCGCGCTGAATCGAGATCACCGCCAGCTCGCGCAGACCGCCAACGATGATGATCGCGGTGTCCAGCGCCAGCGACCGCGCGGCGAGCCCCGGCTGGACCACGCGTCCGGATTCGACCAGGTCGATCAGCAGCTTCGCGAACCGCTCGATCACCGCCAGCCCGCGCTCCGCGCCGGCCTGCCCGAGGCCGGGCAGTTCGCGCACAAAGCTGCTGTAGAGCGCCGGCTGCGCGGTGACGTTGTCGATGTAGGCATCGATCGCGTGATCGACCTGCTCCTCAAGCGACTGCTCGGGGACCACGGCCGCCGCGATCTGCTCCATCATCGCGTCGTTGGTGGCGTCGAACAGGGCCAGAAAGCAAGCGTCGCGATCATCGAAATGCTCGTAGAAGTTGCGTCTCGAGGTTCGCGCCAGCCGCACAACGTCGGCCACCGTCGTCTCGCGGTAGCCGCGTTGCTGGATCGACGCGGCCATCGCGTCGATCAATCGCTCGCGGTGACCGGCGCGTTCGGGTGCTGGGTCGGTCGTCCGCCGGGCCATGCGCGGCGGGCCTGCCGGTGCCGATTCTGGAACCACCTTAACCACGCGGGCTCAATGGAGCGACGGTCGAAGCTGGGCCCAAGGCGACGCTGCCTCGATCTGAGCCGCGAGCGCGTACAGCGCGTCCTCGGCTCCCATCCGCCCCACCAGCTGGATGCTCAACGGCAGGCCGTCGGAGCCCACGCCGGCCGGCAGCGAGACGGCTGGCTGGCCGGTCAGGTTGAACAGCGGGGTGAAAGGTGTGAAGCGCCCCGCCATGTCGATCGCCAGCGGGGCGGGGCGATCGTAGCCGCCCTCAGCGGCGATCGCTGTCTTGGCAAGCCCGGGGGTCACCAGGACGTCGAACTCGCACCACAGCGCCATGATCCTGGCGCTCGTTCGGGCTCGCTTGTCGAGCAGCCGGGCGTGCCGGCGCGGGGGCACCAGCCGGCGGCCACCGGCTGCCATCTGTCGCGTCGTGGACTCCAGCTGAGAGGGGTCGGGAATCGCGCATGACTCCTCGTAGATCCCGCACAGCCAGGTCTGCAGGAACTCCAGCTGCGCCAGCCCGTAGGCTGGATCGCGCTCTGAGACCTCGTGACCCAGCGTCACAAGCAGCGCGGCGGTCCGGTCAAACGCCGCGCGCTGATCGGCAGACACCCGGGCGATCAGGCCGGCCGGCACCTTGGCCGAGATCGCAATCCGCAGCCGGCCCGGCGGCCGGCCGGCCGCCTCCAGGTAGCTGCCGGTGAGCTTCGGCGCGCCGGCGCCGGCGTTTGTGCCCGCCATCACATCGAGCATCAGCGCGCTGTCGGCGACGGTCCGCGTCAGCGCGCCGTATACGCTCAGCCCGAGCCAGCCCTCGGCTGCGGGCGCCATCGACACGCGCCCGCGTGTCGACTTCATCCCGACCAGGCCACAGCAAGCCGCTGGGATCCGGATCGAGCCGCCGCTGTCTGAACCGGTGGCGACCGGCACCATGCCGCTGGCCACGGCGGCCGCCGACCCACCTGAGGAGCCGCCCGGCGTGCGCGTGAGATCCCACGGATTGCGGGTCACGCCGTTGGCGGCGGTCGCCGTCCAGGGAAAGATCGTCAGCTCGGGGACGTTGGTGATCCCGATCGGGATCGCGCCGGCGGCGCGCAGGCGCCGGATCGCCTCGGCGTCGGCCGCCGGCGGCGGCCCGTAGCTGCGTGAGCCCTTGGTCGTCGGCTGCCCGGCGACGGCGATGTCGTCCTTGACGGCGATCGGGACGCCGGCCAGCGGCAGCTCGGAGTCGGTCAGCGCCGAGTCGGCGGCTAGCGCATCGGCCTGCGCGAGCGCCGGCTCGGCCAGCGTGACCCGGAACGCGTTGGTGGCGCCGTCCAGGGACTCGATCCGCGCCAGGCAGAGCTCGACCAGCTCACGCGGATGTACCTGTCCGGCGCGGACCAGTGCGGCCAGCGCGCCGGGACCGGCGAACGCGAGCTCTTGGTCGGCGGTCATGGTCACGACGCACAGCTTCTCAGCGCCGGCGTGCGCCCGCAAGCGTTAGGGCCCACGAAACCCTGAGCGCTCAGCGCAGCGCGCTCACGAGCTCGCGGATCGCGCCTGGGTAGCGATAGGAGATTCCGCCGTGGGCACCCTCGAACAGCTCCAGCGAGTGCTCGACCCCGAGCCGCCGCAGCTCCTGGGCGAACGCCTCGGCGCCCAGATCGAGAAACCACTCGTCGCTGCGGCCGGCGTCCAGATAGATCCGGCGCATGCTCCCCAGCGCCTCCGCGTACCGCGGCGCCATCCGAACGGGGTCGAGCGCCAGCCAGCGCTCCCACACCTCGTCGACCAGGCGCCCGGTGGAGATGTCAAACGGCAGGATCGCCTCACCCGGGCGCGCCGGGTCAGGCGAGTAGGCGGCCGCGTAGCCATAAGTCGAGAACGCCGTCCCGTAGCGCGACCAGTCGAAGTGGTCGGCCCGCGCCACCTGCTCCAGCAGCCGCTGGTAGGACCCCTCGAAATGATCGCGCAGCTGTCTGGCGATCAGCGGGAACTCGCGCTGGTAGGAGCACTCGAACAGCGCGTCCCCGGCGTGTGAGGCCAGCGCCCCGAACACGTCGGGTCGCAGCATCGGAACGACCATCGCACCATAGCCGCCGGAGGACTTGCCGGCCAGCCCGCGGTGCTGGCGATCGGCGATCGTCGGATAGCGCTCGTCGACGAACGCCACCACCTCGTCGCACAGGTAGTCCATGTACCGCCCCGTGCTGGTCGAATTCAGGAATTGCGAGCCACCCAGCGACGTCCACGCGTCGACGAACGCGACGATCGCCGGCGCGCACTCGCGAGCCTCGAACATCGCATCAAGGCGCTCGATGAACGTCGGCTCAAACGCCGAGCGCGCCAGCCACATGTCGACTTGGCCGCTGTAGCCCTGGATTACGTAGACCGATGGAACCGCCTCGTCAGCCTGCTGCCCCAGGCCGGGCGGGCGGTAGACCAGCAGCGGGCGTCGCGCCGAATCCCCCAGCGCGTTGTCGGACAGCAGCTCGGATTGCACCACGAGCTGATCCAGATGTCCGGCGAGTGAGCGCGTCCAGGGCGCGCCGGCATGACCGTGGACTTCGCGCAGAGGCACTTGCTCAAGGTAGCCGAAGTGATCCCTGCTCCACCTCCGGCCTTGCGTTCGCGCGCCGTTAGCCCACGTCCGGGCGCGGGTATAGTGGGGCCCAGGCGCGCAACCTTGGAGATGGGTGCAAATAGCCGATGACCGAGCGAGTCCAGACCCCCAGCTCAAACGGCGCCGGAGCCGACATCGATGCGGTCGAGACCAGCGAGTGGCTCGAGGCGCTGGATGCGGTCGTCTCCCACGATGGCCCGGCTCGGGCCAAGCATCTGCTCACGCGGGTCATCGAGCGCGCCCAGCAGGCGGGCACGGGGCCGATCGCCACCCTCAACACCCCGTATGTGAACACGATCCCGGCCGAGCGCGAGCCACCGTTCCCCGGCGATCCGCAGCTGGAGCGCCGGCTGCGCTCGATCGTGCGCTGGAACGCGATTGCGATGGTCGTGCGCGCCAACAAGGTCAGCTCCGAGCTGGGTGGCCACATCGCGTCGTTCCAATCACTGGCCACCCTCTACGAGGTCGGCTTCAACCACTTCTGGCACTCGCCGAGCGAGTCTCACGGAGGCGACCTCGTCTACTTCCAGGGTCACTCCTCTCCCGGTAACTACGCGCGCGCCTTTCTGGAAGGGCGTCTGACCAGCGAGCAGCTCGACGCCTTTCGCCAGGAGGTCGACGGCGGCGGCCTGGCCTCCTACCCGCACCCCTGGCTGATGCCCGACTTCTGGCAGTTCCCCACCGTCTCGCTGGGGATCGGGGCGATCCAGTCCATCTATCAGGCTCGGTTCATGAAGTATCTGCGCGCGCGCGAGGCCGCCGACACCGAGCGGCGCAAGGTGTGGGCGTTCCTTGGCGACGGCGAGATGGACGAGCCCGAGTCGATGGGCGCGATCGGGCTCGCCGGGCGCGAGCAGCTCGACAACCTGATCTGGGTGGTCAACTGCAACCTGCAGCGCCTCG